>NZ_JBNKFS010000004.1:137150-213246 GCF_050289425.1 Sedimenticola sp.
GTGTCGGAAAACGGGCCTTCACCCGTGCAAGCAGCTCATGTCCATCCATGGGCTTCATCTGTACATCGCTGATAACCAGACCAATCTGATGAGAATCCAGCACCTTGAGTGCACTCTTCCCATCAACGGCGGAAACGACGCGATAACCTGATAACTCGAGGGTGTCGCTTAACGCCTCGCGCAGCGTTGCATCATCTTCAACGATCAGTACCGTTGCATCACTCATGCAGAACTCCTTACAACATTTTTTTGACCGCACTCTTCATAGCCCGCGCAGGCGGGTTCCTGCTCTTCATCAAGGTGCGACGACAGCGGTAATAGAATGGTAAAACAGGCACCTTCGCCGGGTGCGCTTTTAACGGTAAGTTTTCCCTGATGGCCCAAGACCACCGATTGCACAACAGCAAGCCCCAGCCCGGTACCATCCGGACGGGTTGTAAAGAAGGGATCAAATATTTGACGCTGATTCTCTCGACTAATACCCATGCCGTTGTCGCTTATTTTGATCAGCAGATCCCGCACCTGCTGCCGTACCTCTACTTTTAACGCCACCCGGCACTCTTGTTGCAGCGCATTCACAGCCAAATTCATCAAAGCACCTGAAAGCGCCGCCGAATTTCCGTCAATCCGTAGCGCGTCGACCGAACTGAAGCAACAGGTCAACTCGGCCCCCTGCTCCTGACAGAGCAACTCCAGGGACGGAATCCATTCACTCAACAGTTCTTCAACCCATAGCGGGGTCAATTCAAACTGCCCACCCCGGGCAAAATTGAGCATGTCGTTAACTTGGCTTTCCATGTGATGCAGGCGCCCAATACAGCGCGTGGAGAAACGCTGACGCTGCTCGGCGGTTAGATCATCACGAGACAGATGGGAGGTATAAAGCAGTGCTGAACTAAGCGGCGTACGAATCTGATGAGCCAGCTGGGCCGCCATCTCGCCCATGATACTCAGGCGCTTTCTGCGAGCGATACGCTCCTGCAACTGATGTGTTTCGGTCACGTCCAGCAACAGCAGGATTCTTCCCGATTCCGGCGCCAGGGAACGCTGTGTCAACGAAACCAGCCGCCCGGATATCAACCACTGGTCGCCTTCGCGCTGACCCGGCTTAAAATGGCGCTGCTGAATCTGCGGCCACGCGCTATGAATTTCGATGCCGGGCAACAGTTCCCGAGCGGCGGGATTGATCTGGGCGACCTGATCTTTACCGTCGAGTACCACGACGGCGGCGGGAAGCGTTTCCAACAGATGAGTAAGACGGTTGGCCAGTGACTCTTTCTCTGCCAGTTGTCGCAGACGCTCGCTTCGGGCTTCAGAGAGTTCCTGGGTCAGGCGGGAAACTTGCTGCTGCAACTGCTGGTACGAATCGACCAGCTGACCGGACACCTGGTTAAATATCTGAAAGGCGTCTTCCAGTTGTTCGCGCTGTACACTGTTGGGTGTTGCCATCGGCATGTTCCGTAATTTGACGCTGGTGGAGTAAATTCCACGTTTAGCAATCAGATAACAATAAACATGCCAATTTTATTATTCTTTAATTTTCAATGAGTTATTTTTTATAATAAAATGCTTGTCAAATATTTGTCGTTTCATGCGTACGCTGAAGACCGAATTTACGCAACTTTTCGACCAAGGTGGTTCGCCGCATATTGAGCCGTTTTGCGGCATGTGCCACGACACCATCCGACTCATCCAAAGCCTGGCGAATCAAATTCAGTTCCAGATTGTTGAGATGTGTTTTCAGGTCAATCCCCTCGTTGGGCAATCGCGGCACACTCTCCACAATCCCCGGCTCTTCCCCGGAGATCGTCACCTCGGGAAGATCACAGGTTGATTCCGGAGTGACGATGCCTACCCGGAACTTCTCCGGCAAATCCTTCACATCGACAACACCATAAGGATAAAGAATCGCCAGTCGTTCGATCAGATTGGCCAGTTCCCGTACATTCCCCGGCCATTTGAACTGGGTCAGCGCCATAACCGCCGCCGGTGTCAATCGTACTGAGCCGCGCTTCTCCTTTTCAATTCGCGCAATCAGATCATTGACCAGCACCGGGATATCATCCCGTCGCTCACGCAGCGGCGGCATTTCGATGGGAAATACGTTTAGCCGATAATAGAGGTCCTCGCGAAACCGGTCCTCTTTGATCGCTTCTTCAAGATTGCGGTGGGTGGCGGCGATGATCCTGACATTGCACTGAATCGTTTTGTTGCTACCAACCCGCTCAAAGGAGCGCTCCTGGAGCACCCGCAATAGTTTCACTTGCATCGGCATGCTCATATCACCGATCTCGTCCAGGAACAGCGTCCCACCATCGGCCATCTCAAAACGCCCCTGTCTGGCGCTAATCGCACCGGTAAAGGCCCCCTTTTCATGACCGAACAGTTCGCTCTCCAGCAGATCGGCAGGAATCGCCCCACAATTGACCGGGACGAAGGGTTTGCCACGCCGGGACGAGTTGTAGTGAAGCTTCCGGGCGACCACCTCTTTACCCGTTCCGGATTCACCCAACACCAGTACCGTTGCCTCGGTATCGGCTACCTGTTCGATCATTTTGTTGATCTGTTTGGTTGCCCGACTGTTACCCGACAGGCTGCGAAACAGTTCCAACGGGCGCTGACCGCTATTCTGGTTCCGGCAGTTTTCCTGGAAAAGTTGCGCTTTATACAGCAGGCCGATCAGCTCTTCATACTGTGTCGGCAGGGAAAGTGCCCCTATACAGGGTGACTCAATATGGGTACCGGAGGAAGATTCATCTTTAGATAAGAGTTGCAGGAGCGCCACATCACCCGCCTCTTCTTTGATTACAGACTGTAACCCTATTTTCTCATCGCTGGATAAATCAGGTCCGACCATGACAGAGGTGCACTGATCTTTGTTCCGCTCCACCAGCCTTTTTCTCAATGCGTCCAGGTTACTGACGGCTTCCAGTTCAAAATCGATAAAGTGGAATATGACGCGCAGGTAATCGATTCGTTCTTGCTCACCATCCAACAGCAATACGCAACCGTTATGCAACATTTTCAAGGCCTCTAACAGTTTACTCTCCATTGCCCATATCCTTGGACCCGGTGAAACTGCGTTGTTTTGACAAATCCCCCATGAGGCAAGGAGTTAACCAGCTTATGCGCCAATTGTCAAAATATTGTCGCCCATCAATGCGTTGACGTATGCGGGAGAGAAAAGAAAAATAGTGGCCTACAGACAGCTAACTAGCTTAACTAGTTGATATCATATTTTAGATAAGTATTGCTTTACATTGTTTATTAAAGATTTTTTAGTATTTTTATTCGATTTTACTAATTTAGGAATCCGATCGTCTGTCGGCCTTTTGTTGTGCGATCATGCGTCGATGATGACGGAATATCAGCCGGCTTAATAGCTCTTCGACCGGTTCATCCAGCACTTCAAAGGCAACCACTATTTCAGACTGCGCCGCTTGCTGCTTTACCTCGGTCACTACGGCAGGCAGTGTCAGGGGTTGTGCGAGGCGGCTGTCGATAAAGAGTGAGAGCCAAAGCGGATCACCCACAGCCGGAAGCTGTTCATCCGCCGTTAACCAAGAAGCTCCCTCCAACCAGAGCAATACCGACGCTTCCGTGGCTGCACGCTGCTCATTGCGCAGCAGCTGGGATACCATATCGAGTAACAGATCGAGTTTCGCCTCAACGCGCGCCAAATCTGCTGCAGCCCGTTCACCGGGTTCATCAGCATACTCATGATGAATATCCTGTGACAGTAACAGCGCCTTCAACACGCGCTCATTTTTCTCAACACTTTCCAGCCGATGAGATGGCTCATCGATCGTCCGCTGCTCCCAGCGCAGCAGCATATTGCCCTTGAACGACACGCCCCGGGAATTATGACCACCCTGCTCAGTTTCCATCCTATCTCTCATTTCGTCACGGTATTGATGTCATCGATCGACTATGCGCAACGATTCAGTCTACACAGTTGGCGTCGGCTTGACATCACCCAACAGGCAGCTTAGAAATAACGTTCAGTTATTATTATAGAAGGCGCGTCTTTTGAGTGACATCTCAACCGGTATGCTATTTGGCATACTCATCTTCCTGATCCTGTTATCGGCTTTCTTTTCGGGATCGGAAACGGCCCTCATGACGCTAAACCGTTACCGCCTGCGCCATTTATCCAAAATCGGACATCACGGCGCTGTCCGGGCAAGCAAGCTGCTGGAACGGCCAGACAGATTGATCGGGCTGATCCTGCTCGGCAATAATTTTGTCAACATCATGGCTTCATCACTGGCGACGGTGATCGCGCTCAGGCTGGGCGGCGAAGCCGCAATAGCCGCAGCCGCTTTCCTGCTCACGCTGGTGATTCTCATTTTTGCCGAAGTGGCCCCCAAAACCCTGGCAGCATTGAAACCGGAGCAGTTGGCGTTTCCCGCTGCCTTCGTCTACACCCCGCTTTTAAAAATACTCTATCCCCTGGTCTGGATAGTCAACAGTATCGCCAACAGGATCCTCCGCTTTCTGAACGTCTCTCCGGATGACATGGACGATCAGTTTCTCAGCAAAGAGGAACTCAGGACCGTGGTGATCGAAGCGGGCGCCATGATTCCAAAACGCCACCAGAAAATGCTACTCAGTATTCTCGACCTGGAAAAACTGGCCGTCGAAGACATCATGATTCCCCGCAACGAGGTGGATGGTATCGACCTGGAAGAGCCGATTGAGGAGATCGTCAAGCATCTGCAAAACAGTGCCTACACCCGCCTACCGATCTTTGACGGGGGTATCGACAACATCGTCGGGACCATCCACGTCAGAAAAGCGATGCACGCCCTCACCCACGGGGAACTCACCCACCCCGTGATACGTGAAATTTGTGATCCGCCCTATTTCATCCCTGAAGGCACCCCGCTCAACCGACAACTGATCAACTTCCAGCGAAAAAAACAACGCATCGGCATGATCGTGGATGAATACGGTGACCTGCTGGGACTGGTTACCCTGGTTGATCTTCTGGAAGAGATTGTCGGTGAATTCAGCACCGATCCCGCCGACAACATCCAGGAAGTCCAACCGCAGGAGGACGGCAGCTTTTTGGTCTCCGGCAGTGCCAACGTCAAAGAGCTGGTCCGCACCTATCACTGGGACCTGCCGGTGGATGGCCCACGCACCATCAGCGGGTTGATTATCGAATACATGGAGACTATCCCGGAACCCGGCACCAGCTTGTTGCTGGCCGGGTACCCGGTGGAGATTTTACAGATCAAGGACAACATGGTGCGTATGGTACGGATTCAGACCCAAAAACATCCCCAGTAGCCCAAGCTGGAGCGTTAGCCGATTCACAGAACCAACCACCGACCTCGTTCAATCCATTGTTTGCAACCCGCCGAAGCCTATACTTAGCGTTGTAGCGGACAATTTTCTATTTATTCCATTCAAAGACCGTGATCTCTTTCACATTGGCCACCAACACGCCTACAGTCTGCCACGAATCGGCCGTTAAGAGTGGTGCACCAAGTCGTTCCCAGGATAAGAAGACCATTAACACAAGAACCATCGACTGCCATGCCTAAGTTAACGTTATGTTTCAAAGGCCGCTTTATCGGACTGCACAATCTCGCTGCAGGGAGCAACATTATTGGCCGGGATGTGGATGCCGACATCCATATTGAAAGCCTGGCCATTGCCGGTCGGCATGCACAAATCACTATCAAAAGCGAACAGTGTCATATCTCACCACTTGATGACAATCTTATCCGTATCAATCAACGTCCAGTCTCTGAAGAGACCCAGCTAGCCCATGGAGATACCATCCAGATAGGCAAGCATGAACTTTTCTTTGCCGATGACGTTATCGAACTGGCCCCACGTGATAACGTCCATGCGATTGGAGACCCAGACAGAAAACCCAGAACTGCCGACAACGCCTTCGATCAACTCATCAGCAGCATCAACACGCTGCCAAGCGGCACTATCCAGATCCTGAGCGGCCGACACTTGGGAAAGATCATTCCGTTACAGCGGGGACTAACACGACTCGGCCTGACAGGAAATGAGTGTGCCGTCGTTGCGCATCGGGACGATGGGTATTACATCTCTCACCTGGAAGGCGATGTGCCACCAAAAGTCAACAACCGCTCCATCGACAATCGCTCCGTGCGACTGGAAGATGGCTGTGAAATCCTCCTGGGCAATACCCGCATGCGTTTTCATGAAGAAATTGAACAATCTGCCGCTATATGATTGACTCGGGATCAACCCCCATCCACTCAATCAATAGCCGGTATCGCCATGACCTCACAAGAACAAGACGACCGACGTCACTTTCAACGAATACTGTTCGATGCCCCGGTAGTCGTTTCAGTCGATGACAGGCCATTCCAGACCAAGCTGATCGACATTTCACTAAATGGTGCACTGATGGAGTCGGTAGACGGATTCGCGTGCCAACCCGGTGACAGGGTGACGCTCAATATCCGGCTCGGGGATGAGGCATCCATCGATATGGAAGCCCAAATCTCCCATCTGGAAGGCAATCAGGTGGGGATGCACTGCCTGCATATCGATATGGAGAGCATCGGCCACCTACGCCGGCTAGTGGAATTGAATCTGGGTGACCCCGAACTGCTAGAGCGCGAACTGTCTGCGTTGGGATAACCGGCTCAGCGGAACTGGCTAAAAAAGATCCAATACGTCCGACAACCGGTCTACGGCGGAGACCGTTATCCCTTCAATCGTCTTTTTCGGTGCATTGGCGCGCGGCACTATGGCGCGTTTAAAGCCATGCTTTGCCGCTTCCCGTAGTCGCTCCACCCCGTTCGGCACCGGGCGGATCTCCCCGGCCAGTCCCACTTCGCCAAATGCCACCAGTTCCGCCGGTATCACGCGATCACGAAAACTGGAGAGCACCGAGAGCAACAGCGGCAGGTCGGAGGCAGTTTCTGTAATCCGCACACCACCCACCACATTGACATAGACATCTTGATCAAACATAGCGACTCCGGTGTGTCGATGCAGAACCGCCAGCAACATGGAGAGACGATTCTGCTCCAGGCCAAGCGTGACGCGACGTGGATTAGAGAGCGGGCTCCCATCCACCAGGGCCTGCACCTCCACCAGCAGCGGCCGACTGCCTTCCCGCGTCACCAGTATTACGCTGCCGGGAACGGCTTCTCCATGTCGGGAAAGAAAGATAGCTGAAGGATTGTTCACTTCACGCAAACCCCGATCCGTCATGGCAAATACACCTAATTCATTGACTGCTCCAAAGCGGTTTTTGATGGTGCGGACAAGACGAAACTGGCTGCCTGACTCGCCCTCGAAATAGAGCACGGTATCCACCATATGCTCCAACACCCGCGGGCCGGCCAACGCCCCCTCCTTGGTAACATGGCCCACCAGAAACACCGTGGTACCGGTCTGCTTGGCAAACCGGACCAACTGGGCAGCAGACTCCCTTACCTGGGCAACGGAACCCGGCGCGGATTGTAGCTGCTCGGTATACAGCGTCTGGATCGAATCCACCACCATCACTGCCGGGCACTCTTGCCGCGCCAGCGCGATAATCCGTTCGACACCGGTCTCCGCCAGCAAGCGAATACCGCCGCTCTGCAAGCCCAGCCGTATGGCGCGCAGACTGATCTGTTCCGGCGACTCTTCGCCGCTGATATAGAGCGTGCTCATCCGTTCGGAGAGCTGGGCCAGTGTTTGGATCAGCAGCGTCGATTTACCAATGCCTGGATCACCGCCAATCAGCACCACCGAACCACCTACCAGTCCGCCCCCAAGCACCCGATCCAACTCCGCCAGACCAGTCGCCTCACCGCTACGTTGCTCGGGAGAGACATCGGACAAATTCCGTATCAGGTTCTGGTTGGCCTCTCCGGCATAACCGGCAAAACGTGAGCTGGCCGGCGCTGCGGTGGGAGCGATGGACTCCTGTAAGGTATTCCACCCTTTACAGTCGCCACACTGTCCGGCCCATTTCTGAAACTGACCGCCACAGTCGCTGCAGATATAAATCGTTTTCCCGCCCTTCTTACCGCTTACGCTCGCCATGCATCACCTATCCATTGGTCTCTTCAAACTGCACCCGCTGGGTCACGCCGCAAAACAGCTCATAAGCGATGGTACCGGCATGTTGTGCGATCTCTTCCGCCGGCAGCCCCTCTCCCCAAAGGGTCACCGGGTCTCCCACTTTGGCATCCGGTTGACTGCGCAGATCGATATTCAACATATCCATGGAAACCCGGCCTACCAGCGGTACCCGCTGGCCGTTAAGCAACACCGGTGTGCCGGAAGGGGCGTGGCGTGGATAACCGTCACCATAGCCGGCGGCGACCACACCGACCGACATCGCCTCCGGACAGACCCAACTGCCGCTATAGCCGATCGGACTCCCCTTGGCGAACCGATTCACCGCAATCAGCCGGCTCTGCAGCGTCATAGCGGATCGCAATCCGATCTGCTCACCGGTCTGACCCAGCATAGGAGAAGCACCATAGAGCATAATCCCGGGCCTGATCCAGTCACTCCGAGCCTCCGGCCAACCGATAATACCGGCCGAATTGGCCACAGAGCATTCCGTCCCAAAGCGATCGGCAAAGCGACTGAACAGTGCCAACTGGGTCGGCGTGGCCGGGTCACTCAGGTCATCGGCCGAAGAGAGGTGGGTCATCAGGCGCACCTTCTTGTCCACGGACGGATCATCCTGCAACGCTTGCCAGGCGGCCTCGACCGCATCCGGCTGAAAGCCCAACCGATGCATGCCACTATCGATTTTCAACCAGCAGGTCAGAGGGTGGGATAAGGGGTTGTCATGGAGGAGCGCAATCTGCTCCGGCTGCTGAACCGCCACTTCCAGCCGGTAGTGTGAAGCGGCCGCCAGTTCAGCCGCATCGAAGAAACCTTCCAACACGAGAATCGGGCGATCAATGCCGGCCTGCCGCAACTTGACCGCCTCCTCAACCCGGGCGACCGCCAAGGCGTCCGCCCCCGCGAGGTGGGGCGCCACCCGCAGCATGCCATGGCCATAGGCATTCGCCTTGATGACGGCATAGACGCGACTGCCTGGCGCCAGTTCCCGGGCTCTTTGCAGGTTATGCCTGAGCGCAGAGAGATCGATGCGTGCCGTGGGGCCCATCAGTACCCGGGGTCACCGTAGACATCATGGGCATAATTTTCGAATTTGGTGTATTCGCCCAAGAAAGTGAGACGTACGCTGCCGATAGGTCCGTTTCGCTGTTTACCGATGATAATCTCGGCAATGCCTTTATCCGGACTATCCTCGTTATACACCTCGTCACGATAGATGAAGACCACCAGATCCGCATCCTGCTCAATAGCACCGGACTCACGCAGATCCGACATAATGGGTCGTTTGTTGGTGCGCTGCTCCAGGCTACGGTTAAGCTGAGAGAGGGCAATGACCGGGACATTCAACTCTTTGGCCAACGCCTTGAGTGAGCGGGAGATGGTGGAGATCTCATTGGTGCGGTTATCGCTCATACCGGGTACCTGCATCAGTTGCAGATAATCCAGCATAATCAGCCCCAATTCACCGTGTTCACGCATCAGTCGGCGGGCGCGGGCTCGTACCTCCAAGGGGCTCAAGGCCGGCGTATCGTCGATATAGAATTTGGTTTCCGCCAGCATGCTCACGGCCGATGTGAGCCGGGGCCACTCATCATCCTCCAGCTTGCCGGTTCGCACCCGGGTCTGGTTGATCCGCCCCAGGGAGGACATCATACGCATCGCCAACGCTTCGCCCGGCATCTCCATACTGAAGACAGCGACCGGTTTACCACTAAGCAGTGCGACATTCTCCGCCACATTCATGGCGAAAGTGGTCTTACCCATGGAGGGACGGCCGGCCACGATGACCAGGTCTGCCGGCTGCAACCCGGATGTCATCTTGTCCAGATCGGCAAAGCCGGTGCTGAGACCGGTAATCGGCTGATCCTGGGCAAACAGGGTCTCGATCTTGTCCACCGCCTTGGTCAGCAGTGATTTAATACCTTCGAAGCCGCCCTTGCCCTTGGCGCCTTGCTCGGCGATCTCAAATACCCGACTCTCGGCCGCATCCAACAGTTCGGAGCTGTCACGCCCTTCGGGCCGGAAACCGCTATCGGCAATATCAGTCCCCACGCGAATAAGCTGACGCATCACCGAGCGCTCGCGAACGATATCGGCATAGGCGCGAATATTGGCCGCACTGGGGGTATCCTTGGCCAGCCCGCCCAGATAGGCGAGCCCACCGGCACTCTCCAATTGGCCGTGTCGCCCCAACTCCTCGGACAGGGTAATCACATCAAACGGCCGCTGTTGATCGGCCAAAACCTCGATCGCCCGAAAAATCAGTTGATGTTCGCGTCGATAGAAATCCCCTTCTGATACCCGATCCGCTACATGATCCCAGGATTGATTATCCAGCATCAGACCGCCCAGCACGGATTGCTCCGCCTGTATCGAGTGCGGCGGTACCCGCAACTGGTCGGTCATACCACTTTCATCGGGCATATCGGAAGGGAAAACGGAATTTTGCATGCTTCTCTGACAATCTGGCTTCTGTAACAGCAAAGGATACGGCAAAAATCGCTTGTCTGGAATTCTTCAGCGATTTTTTCGATCTGACGTGGCAATCGCCTCCAGCAGACCGCTACTGGGGAATCTGAAACAAAAAAACGCCGGGACCGAACGTATCGATCCCGGCGTTATTCGCTCAGCCGCAGGGCTTTATCAGGCCACTTCAGGCTTGATCACAACCTTCAGGGTTGCATCCACATCGGTATGTAGATGGACCTGAACGTCAAATTCACCGGTGTGGTGGAACGGACCCTCAGGAAGTCGCACTTCACGCTTCTCCAGCTCGCCACCTGCCGCAACAGTCGCTTCCGCGATATCGGCGGTACCGACCGAACCAAACAGACGGCCTTCATCGCCCGCTTTACGCTCGATGGTCACGGTCAAGGTTTCCAACTTGGCCTTGCGTGCCTCCGCAGCGGCCAGCGCTTCGGCTGCCTGCTTCTCAAGCTCTGCGCGACGCGCCTCAAATTCCTCAACGTTGCTCTTGGTTGCCGTAACGGCCTTACCGGAAGGAATCAGGAAGTTGCGACCGTAACCGGACTTCACGTTGACCTTATCACCCAGACCACCCAGGTTATCTACTTTCTCTAACAGAATAACTTCCATCGTTATTTCCCCTGTAACAGGTATTAAATCTTTAGCCCGCTTTGCCCGAACCACGCGGATTAAGGCGAGCCCTGAAATCAATCCATGCGTCTGTTATGCCAAGCGTTGCCAGTACAATCACTGTATGCGGCAAGGCAAACAACAGCAGCAGATATACGCCAATTAACCAACCCCTGCTTGAACCCAGCTTACCGACGACCCCATGTGCGACAGCCAATCCCTGGATGAACCAGGCCGCCAGCAACAGGAGCAGTACATACTCCGGAACCGACACGGCGGTTTGGCTCTGCGCCCAGCTCAATAGTGCCGCCAGGAGCAGTGCCATTGATAGCCACTTGGGTAGACGCAGCTGGTGAAACTCGCTGCGAAATCCACCTGGATTAAACAGCAGAGCCTGCCACCAACGCGCCAGAAGCAGAGACATCGTCAACTGCAGAAAAAATCCTGCTGCCACGACGCCCGGCATCCAATCTGCCATCAATGAAACCAGTGTCGCCTGCTGGCTGCTGTCCACAAGTTGGGCATCCACCAGCGACCCCACAAAGGGGCCCAGTAACGCTTTCCACTCAGCAACCGGATCAGCCGACTCGACAAACTGACCGCCAAGCATCACAAAACCCAAAACCATTGCCGCCAAGACGGCCAAGGCCAAAGACCGGCTCGATCTGAGCACCACCGCCACCAACCAGGCGGGGAGCCACATCAGGATTAAAAATCCAATAGCCAGGTTGACTCCACCTAATGCCAGCAGGGCAATAAAGCCGCTGGCGGCGGTGGCAACCCCCCATACGAGGGCCCCAGGTAGTGTGCCTTTCCGCAAGGTAACCAAGGCCACCACGGATGTGCTGAGTACACTCGCCGGCGGTATCAGCAGTGACAGAGCCGCCAACAGAATGGTTAACATCGCCGCCTGTGGTAACCCGCGCATCGCCCAGGATGCTAAAGCCTGCATTTACTCCGATCCGGCTAATTCAAGCAGTGCCTGCCGCATCAATTCGACGCGACGGGCAAAACAGCCTTAGTGGCTGTCGGTATACGGCAACAGCGCCAGATAACGGGCGCGTTTGATAGCCGTTGCCAATTGACGCTGATATTTGGCTTTGGTGCCGGTAATACGGCTGGGCACAATCTTGCCGGTTTCGCTGATGTAGGCTTTCAGCAGATTGAGATCCTTATAATCGATCTCAGTGATCCCCTCAGCGGTAAAACGGCAGTATCTTCTGCGACGGAAAAAACGTGACATATTAATCTCTCTATTCAATTCATGTTACCGGTCATCAAGCAAGCTGAATGACCCGAAATCTTCGCTATCACTGCCGTTTAGGCAGAAGCGACCTCATCTGCATCCTCGTCCTCATCATCGTCTTCATCGGAAAGATCGTCGTCCGAAGAGGATCTGGCATCATCACGATCATCCTGGGATTTCACCAGTGGTGAAGCTTCAGTAATAGCGTTATCGCATTTAATGACCATGTTACGCAGGATAGCGTCGTTATAGCGGAATACACTCTCAAGCTCTTCGAGAACCGCCGCACTACACTCGATGTTCATCAAGACGTAATGGGCTTTGTGCAGTTTTTGAATTGGATAGGCGAGCTGACGGCGTCCCCAATCTTCCAGACGGTGAATACGGCCGCCATCTGTCTCGATCAGTGAGCGATAACGCTCGATCATGCCGGAAACCTGGTCGCTCTGGTCCGGATGGACCATGAACACAACTTCGTAGTGTCTCATTATTTCCCCTTTCGGATCATAGAGCCTCCCACAGATGTGGTGAAGCAAGGAGTAAAGCGCGGAGATACCTCCACGCCAGGAAACCGCGAATTCTACATCGCCCCCGGGTGACATGCAACTAAACAGATGTATGGGTAATGGGCCTGCCTAAATAAGGCTCAATGGGTACTGGAGTGGCCCATACGTCAAGACCAAAAAAGGATCGGAAATCCGCTCAGTCAGGATGCATTCGCTGTCTGACCGCTTCGAACAGCGCGATACCAGCCGCCACCGACACATTCAGGCTCTCAACAACCCCCGCCATCGGCAGTTTTACCAGGACATCGCAAGCTTCCCGGGTCAAGCGGCGCATACCCTTTTCTTCTCCTCCCATCACGATCCCCAGCGGCCCTTTTAGGTTGGCCGCATAGAGGGAGGTTTCCGCCTCACCCGCAGTTCCCGCCAGCCAGACGCCCTGTTCAGTCTGCAACCACTTTAGGGTACGTGACAGGTTGGTAACCTGAATAAAAGGTACCGTCTCGGCGGCACCACTCGCCACCTTACAGGCTGTAGGAGTCAAACCGACGGAGCGATCCTTGGGTGCGATCACCGCATGAACCCCGGCGGCATCGGCGCTTCGCAGGCAGGCACCCAGGTTATGCGGATCCTGTACACCATCCAGAATTAACAGGAATGGAGCCACGTTCAATCCGGCCAGCAGGGTTTCCAGACTTTTCTCATCCAGCGCAGCGGGAACCTGTGTGCGGGCCACCACACCTTGATGGTTGGATCCCGCAGAAATCTGCTCCAACTGCTCGCGGGCCACGTAGTTGACTGGGATACCCGCCTCCCTGGCAAGTGTGATGACTTCCCGGATACGCCGGTCCTGCTTGCGCGCAGCCTCAATCCAAACCTCTACCAACGATCCCGCACCGTGCTTCAGCGCCGTTCTGACGCTGTGCAATCCGGCAATCAACTGACTTTCACTCATCCACAACCTCTTTGTAGCCAGGCTTGGCCGAATTTTTTATCTTCATCTCTCTGAATCGCCCATTTCAGGCTACTCATACATCACAGACGCTGGCTATTTTGCCTTGGGCTTACCACGCCTTGCCGCCGAAGTCTTCTTCTGGCGGGATATTTTGGCAACCGATTTTTGGCTAGCAGACATAGCGCCCTTATCAGCCGATGCCGGGGTACGTTTTTTTCTCTGTTTTTCCCGTGACCTATTCTCCCCCACCGTTTCTGCAGCAACGCGCCTCTTGCGCCGTGAATTCACTTTGGCGTCAACCGCCTCCACCAGCAGGAAATCGATCTTTCGATCATCCAGATTGACCGCCGCCACTTTGACTTTCACCTGATCACCCAGGCGGTATACCATGCCGGACCGTTCACCGGTGAGTCGGTGCCCTACCGGATCAAAGTGGTAGTAATCGTTGTCCAGAGCAGTGATATGTACCAGACCGTCGACATAGATCTCATCCAGTTCCACAAAGATACCGAATGAAGTGACCGAAGTGATGATACCGACAAACTCGTCACCGATCTTGTCCATCATGTATTCGCATTTAAGCCATGAGGTGACATCGCGGGTTGCCTCATCTGCCCGCCTCTCGGTGGCGGAGCAGTGTCTCACCCAGACCTTGCAGTTCGGTCTGTGAGTAATCGTAGTCCTCTAGCGTTCCACCCTTCAGCAGATGCCGGATCGCACGGTGGACAATCAGGTCCGGATAGCGCCGGATAGGCGAGGTAAAGTGAGTGTAGGCGGCAAACGAGAGCCCAAAATGTCCCTGATTCTCTGCACTGTAGACCGCTTGAGACAGCGAGCGCAGCAGTACCGTCTGGATCAGATGAAAATCGGGCCGATCCCGCACTTGCGACAGCAATTCGGCATAATCGCTGCTTTGCGGTTTCTCACCCCCCGGCATACGCAACCCCAGCTCTCCCAGGAACTCCTTCAAATCCAGCAGTTTTTCCGCCTGTGGCCCATCGTGATTCCGATACAGGGCCGGCAGTTTCTTGCGCTGTAAGAAGCGTGCCGCCGCCACATTGGCGGCCAACATACACTCTTCAATCAGCCGGTGCGCATCGTTTCGAAAGACCGGGACAATACGCTCCACCTTTCGCTCAGCATTAAACAGGATACGGGTTTCGGTGGTGTCGAAATCGATCGCACCCAGTGCGCTACGCACCCGTTGCAATACTCTGAACAGTGCATAGAGCTGGTGCAGGTGAGGCAACAAATCGGCATGGGTAGCACAGAGTTCGGGCTCGCCATCCAGCAACATATCCGCCACCTGGACATAGGTCAGGCGCGCATGGGAACGCATAACCGCTTCAAAGAAGCGCGACCGGGTCACCACACCGTCCTTGTTAATATAGAGTTCGCAAGTCATGCAGAGTCGGTCGACGTGGGGATTCAACGAACACAGACCGTTCGAGAGTACCTCCGGAAGCATCGGAATCACTCGGTCGGGGAAATAGACCGAGTTACCCCGCGCCTTGGCTTCGCGATCCAACGCACTACCGGGTTTGACATAACTGGAAACATCGGCGATACAGACCAGCAGACGCCACCCCTTGGGTTTCGCTTCACAGTACACCGCGTCGTCAAAGTCCCGGGCATCCGCGCCATCAATGGTTACCAGTGGCAGGTGACGTAGATCGACCCGCCCCTGTTTGGCATCCTCATCCACTTCGCTTCCCAGATGGGCGATCTCCTGCTGCACTTCATCCGGCCACTCCAGGGGTAACTGATGGGTCCGGATCGCCACATCCGTTTCCATACCGGGCGCCATGTGCTCACCCAGTACATCCTTGATCCGGCCGATGGGCTGAGTACGTTTGCTCGGCTGCTCAACAATCTCCGCCACCACCATTTGGCCGTTGCCGGCGCCGTTAAAATCACCCTCCGGTATTACGATATCCTGGTGCAGGCGTTTGTTATCGGGCACAACAAAGCCAACCCCCCTATCCATATAGAGTCGCCCGACTACCAACTGGTTACCCCGCTCCAGCACCTCGACCACCGCCGCCTCTTTACGTCCGCGCCGATCCAGCCCCACGACCCGGACCACGGCCCGGTCATTGTGCAGAAGTTGCCGCATCTGGCGCGGCGACACGAACAGATCCTCGCCCCCCTCATCGGGCCGCAAAAAACCAAACCCGTCCGGATGGCCGATGACGCGACCGGCAATCAAATCCTTGCTGTTGACGATACAGAGCGCACCGTTGCGGTTGCGCACAACCTGGCCGTCACGCTCCATGGCGTTTAGCCGTCTGCGTAGTGCCTCCAGGTCCTCTTCGCTACGCAGTGCCAGTTGGGCGGCTAACTCTTGCTGCGCCATGGGCACACCCACGGATGCCAAGTGTTGCAGAATAAACTCACGGCTGGGGATGGGATTGGCGTATTTTTTCGCCTCCCGGACATGATGCGGATCGATTTTTTTCGCGGATTTCTTACCAGAACTTCTAGCCAAAGGAGTTTCCCTGAATTTTGTTTATTGAAATGCCATTGTACCGTTGACAAGGATTAAATGTCGCTGTAAAGTTCGCGGCCTCTGGGATGTGAGCGCTAATTGTGCTGGCCAGACCGGATAAGCCGAGGTGGTGAAATTGGTAGACACGCTAGCTTCAGGTGCTAGTGGGGGAAACCCCGTGGAGGTTCAAGTCCTCTCCTCGGCACCAGCTTAAAAATCAAAGGGTTGCGAGAAATCGCAGCCCTTTTTTTATTTTCGGATGTAGCCACAACCTCACCCTATTGATCCGTTTCCAAATCGGATATCGGCGAATTGGGGATGTTTTGTGGATACTGCTTGAGAAAATCAAGAAACGCAGGCTCCGGCAACGGCCGGCTATAATAGTAGCCCTGGAAGATATGGCAGCCCTCGCTCAACAGTAACGCCGCCTGGGCCTGCTCCTCGACCCCCTCTGCCACCACAGTCAATCCCAGACTGCTGCCCATACCAATAATCGCTTTGACGATCGCTTTGTCATTATCGTCCACTTCCAGGTCTCGAACGAAAGAGCGATCGATCTTCAGCTTATTTATCGGTAACTGCTTGAGGCTACTCAGCGAAGAGTAACCGGTGCCAAAATCATCAATAACCAAGCCAAGCCCCCGCTGTTTCAGGCGTTCTAGCGCTTTGGCAACCGGCGCTGTAATCTCCATCACCAGACTTTCGGTTACTTCCAGCTCCAATACCTCCGGCGTCAGGCCGGTATCATCGAGTACCTCCGATATCAGCTGAGGCAGCGATTCCCGTTGTAATTGCCTGGCGGAAAGATTCACCGCAATGTAATCCAATTCATAGCCCATCGCACGCCAATGGGCAAAACAGTGGCAAGCCTGACGCAACACCCACTCACCGATCGGCACGATCAAGCCACTCGACTCGGCCAACGGAATAAACCGTCCCGGACCGATAATGCCCTTGTCCGGATGGTGCCAACGGATCAAAGCCTCGACACCCACGATGACGGATCTCTCCACATCCACATGTGGTTGGAAAAACAGCTCAAACTGTGACGCCGCAACGGCCATCCGCAAGTCATCCAGCAGCGCTGCACGTTCAGCGGCTTGCTGTGTCATCCGGTCATGATAGTGCATGAAGCTATTCTTCCCGGATCTTTTTGCCTGGTACATCGCAGAATCGGCGTTGCGCAGCATGGTTTCCGCATCATTACCATCTTCCGGAAAGAGACAGAGCCCAATACTGGCGGAGATGTGGAACGCGTTATCATCAACCGAGAAAGGCTTTTTCAACACTCGCAACAGCTTCCCGGCAATCGCCTGGGCATCTTCCGCCTGGTTCAACAAACCGGTGATTACCATAAATTCGTCACCGCCCAACCGGGCAACAATATCCCCTTCACGCACCGTGTGAGCGATACGCTCCGCGATGGTCTGTAACAGACGATCACCGGTGGAGTGTCCGAGGGTGTCGTTGATCTCTTTGAAATCGTCGATGTCGATATAGAGAAGCGCCAACGTTGACGCCTCCTCCCGTGCATATTCGATCACCTTGGCCAGATGCTCCATTCCCTTGAGTCGATTAGGCAGCGCGGTCAGGTGGTCATGATAGGCTTGATATCTAAGCCGCTCAGTCTGAAGGTTCAGGGCGTCAATCATGCCGTTGCAACTGTTGGCCAGGATCCTAAATTCCTTAAAATGAACCCTGTCTGTGTCGATACGCACGCGGCTATCAACGGCCTTATCGAATGCGCGTTGAAACAGCCAAAAATTTAGCGATAATTTTCGACCTATAAGAAAAGCGGCCAATGCAATCAGGATAACCGCCACCAGGTATACCCCCAAGGTGCCGACGATGCGTTGTTTGAGCCGGGATGCCAAGTCGTTTTCGCGCCGTTTGATCTCCTTTTCGAGGGTATCGGTATAGGCGCCGCTACCGATAAAGATATTCCATTCATCCATACCGACAATAAACGAGATTTTGGCCGCCTCTTCACCTGATGGCTTCTTCCATACATACTCGCTGAACCCACCTTCCGGCCGCGACATGGCCAGAGCAGCATTCTCCTGCACCACTTTCTTGCCATTTACATCCGTGATCTCCCAAATATTCTTCCGGCCACCAAAATACTCGCCGTTGGTTACATAGAGATCGCCCTGATAGGAGTTAATAAAGAAGTAACCTTCATCATTCAATCCATATTTCACCGAAGCAATATTGCGAAAAATCTCTTCCCGGATATTCGCTTCAATCTCTGACAGATAATCCCCGGTACCAATAATCCATCCGTAGGGAGCAAACAGTTTGACATAACTGTATTTGCGGTAATACCGACTCTGGTCATCCGGTCTAGGCCAGTTATAACGCAGAAACCCTTCGCCATCCCGATCGACAATGTCAATCATGTCATGTACCACCTTGACCCCTTTTTCAGAGAAGATCGCCTCTGCATGCTTGCCCTCAAAGGCAGGTTTGGGTGGAAACAGGTGCTCAATACCATTCAGAGAGGTGACAAAGTAATAGCCACGACCCTCATTGAAGCGGATGCTTCTCAGCGCCTCCCGTATCATGCGCTGAATCTGAGTATCGTCCAACCGATCACGGTTAATCTCATAAAGGTGGGTGGCAATGGCATGTGCTTCGTTCACCCGCTGCTTGATCTGCTGCTCCAGTAAGCGCTCGGCACGTGCCTTTTCTGACAACAAGAAGCCTTTTATCTTGAGCACTTCAGAGCGAAGGGTGGTCTTTTGAGTCTCCAGGTACTCAGCCCGGTAGCGCGCATTTTCCTGCGCCAGGTTTTCATATTCGCCATCAATCCAGAAATAGCCGATCAGCACCGTGGACAGAACAAAGACACTGCCCAACTGAAACAGAAGCGTTCTTATTATGCTGCCTTTCATGTAATAGCCGCGTTTACTGGAGACGAAAACTGAAGAATAAACACCCCCACCGGTCAAGTCCATGGGTAGTTTAGACGCTGTTGGTCAGGCTATCAGGCAACCGGTGCGATCAATAGGCTATAGGCTATAGGCGATCGGTGATGACGCCAGGAGGTGGTACACCTAGGGAACCTCAGACACTCGCTCAACGAGGTCATCCCCGGAATCTAAGCGATATCGACCTGCATCTTGCCACTTGAGCCCGACTCGGGCAAACAACCCACCGGCCACCATTCCACCGATGGCACCACCCAGTATCGACCCCAGTGTCCGTATCAGGGCGGCAGGTTCTGTGGTAGAGGCGGCCAACTGATAGCTGGCCAACATCGCTTCGTGCACGCTCCAAATGCTGCCAGCGATCACTACGGAAAGCAGCGCAGCGACCAGTGATCCAACCATTGGCAATGGCAAACGGCACGCCAGTCTGTCAGTCAATCTATAAGTTCCGGAGACGTAAAAAGCTCCTGTAATCGGCACCAGTATGAGCGCGGAAAAAAAACTGTTCAGCACTGCTCCGACCCATAAAGATAGCCAGAGCAAACTGCCGGCAAGCGCACCGGCAACCAGCCCGGTCAACGCTTTCATTAGCGCCCCACTCACCTCCCGATGGGTATTGCCGTAGATAAACCCAGCCACCACACCCGCCACCAGAGAAACCGCGGACATTTCGCTAAGCTGGCCGTTTTCCGCAACGATCAGATAGCCGATACCGGACGCCGCCCCGGCTAACGTTCCGATAATCGCCACCTGGAATGAACCGTAGAATGCTGCGCCCACCGCACCGGCAAAAGCGGCAGCCGGAATAATCACCCAATTACCGGCAATGCTTGGTATCAACATGCCGATAAAACCAATATAGAGCCCGCCGAAGATACTACCGACAAAGCCCCAGATAATGGCCCGAATAAGAAGATCGCTTTTTCTACTGTGGTAACCGATACGAAGGGAGGCGGATGTGGCTGATGGTTGCATGCCTTCGCGAGGCATGGCTGTACGGCTGGACTGCTTCATAGATACCGCTTTGTGTTGTAGTTATTTTAAAAAAATGCCGGCGTATCGTGAACCGTTCGGTCCCCTCCCACACTCCCCGGGGGAGGAGACCGACACGCTGGCTCAGGATCAGGTGACCTTCACCTGTACCATCTCTTCACCCTCCTCATCTGACAGGTGCACCGCACAGGCAATACAGGGATCGAAGCTGTGAATAGTACGCAGGATTTCGATCGGCTGTTTGGGATCGTGCAACTGATGGTTGTCTTGCAATGCCGCTTCATAAGCTCCCGCTTTACCCTCGCTATCACGTGGCCCGGCATTCCAGGTTGAGGGCACCACTGCCTGATAATTTTTAATCTTGGTATCCTTAATGACAATCCAGTGCCCGAGGGCTCCCCGTGGCGCTTCCATGTACCCCGCCCCCTGGCATTCACTTGGCCAGCTTGACGGATCCCACAGCTTGTCATTGAAGGTCTTGCTGTCTCCCCCTTTGATATTGGCCACCAGATCGTCATACCAACCCTGCATACCGTCAGCCAGGATCTTCGATTCCAGCGTGCGAGCGGCTGTTCGACCCAGCGTGGAGAACAGGGCATCGATAGGCACATCCAGCTTTTGCAACGCAAAGGTGGCCAATGCTTGGGTCGGCTCATGCCCTTTGGCGTAGAGCATTAACACCCGCGCCAGCGGGCCCACCTCCATCGCATTGTTTTTCCAGCGTGGAGATTTAAGCCAGGAATAGGCCTGCTCGACATCCAGATGTTTATAAGGCGGTTTGGGCCCGGTGTAATTGAGGTTGGTCTCACCATCATAAGGATGCAGACCCTTGTCCTTGCCGTCATCATAGTCGTACCAGGAGTGTTTCACGTACTCCTGGATCTGCGATGCATCGTGCACGTCGATTTCATGTACTATGCTGAGATCTCGATTCAGTATGACACCGGCCGGGAACAGGAAACCGGATGGATCGTTCATACTGGTAGCGGGCAGGTCGCCATAACACATGAAGTTACCCAGCCCCTCACCCCGCTTGAACCAATCCTTATAGAAGGAGGCAACGGCCAGCGTATCGGGCAGATAAACCTGATCCACGAATTCACGCATCTGATTGATGATGTCCTGAACCTGGGAGAGCTTCTTGGCATTGATGGCCGAATCCGAATTGAGGTCGATGGGTGAAGCCACCCCACCTACCAGGAAGTTGGGGTGCGGATTCTTACCGCCGAATATGGCATGCAGTTTGGCTACATCCCGTTGCCAAGTGAGTGCTTCGAGGTAGTGGGACACCGCCATCAAATTGGCTTCAGGTGGCAACTTATAGGCGGGATGCCCCCAGTAGGCTTTGGAAAAAATACCCAGTTGGCCGCCATCGACAAACCCCTTCAACTTCTTCTTCATGTCGGCAAAATAACCAGGCGACGATTTTGACCAACTACTCAGAGATTGGGCCAACTCGGACGTTGCCTTGGGATCAGCATTCAGCGCCGACACGACGTCCACCCAGTCCAGGGCATGCAGATGGTAAAAGTGCATCACATGATCATGGATATACTGGGCACCGATCATCAAATTCCGGATCAGTTGCGCATTTTTTGGGATTTCATAATTCAAAGCATCTTCGACGGCACGGATGGAAGCCATACCGTGCACCAGAGTACAGACTCCACAGATGCGTTGCACGTAAGCCCAGGCATCGCGTGGATCACGCCCCTTGAGGATTGTTTCGATGCCACGCACCATGGTGCCGGATGAGTAGGCCTGCCCGATATTATTGCCATCCATCTGTGCTTCGATGCGTAGATGGCCTTCAATACGTGTGATCGGATCAACGACAATGCGCTCGCTCATATTTCTGTTCTCCCTTAACCGCTCCCAGATATCGGTGAACGGTGTTTCGCGCACAGTGCGCTACAGCAATCTGTTATTTTCAATTGTCCCGTTCATCGAGAACGGAAGCCATGGCTATTCATTGGGTTGCGTTGTCTCTTCATCCACCACCAAGTGGTCTGCAATCAACTCGGAAAGCCCGACAACCGGTAGTTCAACCCGGTACTCTTCAAGCCCCTCTTCAATCACCAGGCGGCAGTTGGCACAGGCGGTCACCAGCACATCGGCACCAGTCTCTTCGATCTGGTCTTTCTTTTTCTTAAAGACCTTGATACGCAGCTCTTCCGCATCTTCATTGCTCGATACACCGCCACCACCGCCACAGCACCAGGCCATCTTGCCGTGATCTTTCATGTCCACAAAGTTAGTGGTAACCATGTTCATCAGACGCCGCGGTCCCTCAATAACCCCCCCCTTACGGGCAATCGAACAGGGATCGTGGAAGGTGTAGCAGTCGGTTTCCAGGTCTTGGGTCTTGATCCGTCCGGCGGCACGTAATTCATCCAACAATTCCAGGATATGAATCACCCGGAAAGGAAAGGGTCGTCCGACCAAATTAGGACCATCCCAGCGAATGGCGGTGTAGGCATGCCCACACTCCGGGCTAATGACGTTCTTCACCTTCAGCCGTTCTGCGCCATCGACGATACGTTGCACCAGGGTTCGGGCAATATCGCTGGAACCGATCTGTATTCCGGAGTTGGTCGCCTCAAAAGCGGTGGAACAGAGGGTCCAGCTGATCCCGGCCTGCTTGAATATCTTGGCCAGTCCCTGCAGGTATTCGGGAAAATTTATGATCTCCATAGAGGAGAGCAGAGCCAAATAGTCGGCCCCTTCCACATCCACGGGGATCTTCAAACCGCTATCAGCTTCGATGTGTTTGATCTGTGCTTCCAGCGCACTCAGCTTGATCCCCATCGGGCTACCGATGGTCACGGCGCGTGTCGTTGCCCCTTTGACCCCTTCAGGCGCATTTCCGGAAGCCACCATACCTTCACGGGTTTTGCGTACCATGTAGGCGATATCGTTACCGACCGGGCAGATCATGGAGCAACGGGCACACATGGTACAACTGTCGTAGAGCAACTCTTGCCACTCCTGCAGCATCTCATCGGTTACCGGCTTATGCAGACCCAGTACCTTCTTTATCTTTCCCACCAATGTGTATTCAGACTCCCAGACCCGGCGTAAGGGCTCCAGTTTGTAAATGGGTGTGTATTTTGGATCACCCGTTTCGGTATAGAAAAGACAGGCTTCGGCACACATACCACAGCTGACACAGCTGGAAAAAAAGGCGGCAACCGGTGCATCGATCTGTTCTTTCAGGGCATTGATTCCCCGTTCAAGTGTGGCTTCACTCATGACTCAACCCCCCGGCGGCCGCTCATGGCGCCGTTATACCAGCGCGAAAGAAAGACAGTGAACGTGTGCATCAACTTGGTGAACGGGAAGGCAATCATCAAAGCTTCCACACTCAATATATGCAGACCGAGAACGAAGGCATAAGGATTCACCATGCGGTGATAAGCCAGATAGCCGGTCAGTATGGGCAGGAAAGTCAGCCCCCACACCAACCAATCTTCCCAGGTGGTAATCTTTCGCATCACCGGATTCATGATGCGGTGCCAAAGTCCCGCCAACAGACCGATAATCGCCAACACGGCCGCCGCATCGACTATCGGTGTCGGCAGGCCGGGCCAAGCGAACCCGAAGGTAGCGCGGAACAGTTGAATATGCGGGACAAACAGTATCAGGCTGACAAACAGACCGATGTGAAACATATAACCAGTGACCACGGTAAGCGGTTGTCTTCTGAACGTGCCCAGATCGGGGATAGATCGAGTGAGAACGGTCTTCATCCCCGGGCCGAACTCGGTACCCTTGGCTTCGGCCAGATTCTGCTTACGCCCCAGTGAAATAATCTCAAACAAACGTAAGATGACACCAATTACAAAGATGGTAACGGCAATATTGAATGCCGTACCACGGGTCCAAATGAGAAAGTCCATCGGTTCATTCATGATGTTTTCTCCAGATCATCAATAGTGACAGTTCCATGTGCCTTCTTTGCCTCATCCTTGGTTTTGTAGTTGAGACCAGCCGCGGCAGCGCCCAACGCCAAACCGGCGGCCGCCGCAAATGCGACGGTTTGTGAATTGTCGCTAATCGGCACGGAGAGTGCGTTGTAGAATCCGCCTGCATCCCAGAACCGCGGTTCAGAACAGCCCAGGCAACCGTGTCCCGACTCCACCGGCCAACTGGTTCCCTGATTCCATTTGGCGGTGGCGCAGGCGTTATAGGTCATCGGACCTTTGCAGCCAAGCTTATAGAGACACCAACCAGCTTTAGCCCCTTTATCATCAAAGGTCTCGGCAAACAAACCCTTGTCATAGAAGGGCCGTCGATAGCAGCGATCATGGATACTCTGCCCGTAAAACACTTTGGGGCGTTTGTACTGATCCAGTTCGGGTATCGTGCCAAAGGTGAGGAAGTGGGCCAGCACGCCGGTGATCACAGTGGGAATCGGCGGACAACCTGAAACATTGATAATCGGTTTATCCTTGATGACATCGGACACGGAGACCGCCCCGGTAGGATTGGGGTTAGCCTGTGGCAGACCGCCAAACGCGGCACAAGTCCCTACCGCCACGATAGCCGCCGCATCCTTCGCCGTCTCTTCCAGCATTTGCAGGTTGCTAACACCGGCAATGGTGGAGTACCCCGGGTTGCCCAGTGGGATCGAACCATCCACCACCAGGATGTAATTCCCCTTGTTCTCAAGCATGGCCGCCTCACGGGCTGCCTCGGCCGCCTCACCGGCGGCGGCTTGCAGGGTATGGTGATAATCCAGGGAGATATGGTCGAAGATCAGACTCTCAACCGACGGCGAATGACTGCGGGTCAGAGATTCGGTGCAGCCGGTACACTCCTGAAATGAAAGCCAGATGACCGAAGGACGCTTGGCTTTTTCCAGCGCCTCGGCAATCGCCGGGACCATGGTTGGCGGCAGCGCCATCAGTGAGGCCGTTGCAGTGCAGAACTTCAGAAAACCGCGCCGCGTAACCCCGTGACGCCTTAGGCTGTCGCCCAGGGTACTTTGTTCAGCCATGTAACCTCCCTAATCTATTACGATCTCTGTCAATACTGTTGTTATTCTCACCACGGTCCTGATCAAACAGCAGGGCCGCTGCCATCTCTCTACGTTTTCGGCAAAACAGTTATGTCGATTTCTCCATCTCGGTATCCAACAGCTCTTCTAATTTACCCATGCTTTCGTACATGTCATCCGTCTGGGCACGTAGCAGATCCGGAATATCCACCACCTCAATCTGGAAGGCTATTCGCTCCTCTTCGGTGTTGTAATGATCGACAATCCAGACGCCGCTGAACCCGGTCTCTTTGACGGTTGTTTTGCCCAAAGCATCGAGCACGGCTACCACCTCCCCTTCACCCAGGAGTGAAAGAAGGCGAGCTTCGTCACCTGGCCCGAAAGGAATAGCCCGTAGGTCAATGATGGTAGGTTCACCGGTACGTACCAACCGCTTGAGCGCGTGACGCACTTCATTCAGCAGTGGCAGTGTATTGTGTGTCATCCCCGGCATTTCAGTCCCTGTTACCGATTGAGCGGCTTTATGATCGAATACGCTCATATGCTTATTTACTTTTAACACAAGACTATCCTTATTGTGAGAAATGGTTGATGACCCAGATCATGTTATCTTTTTCTTTCGTGAATATTTTTTTATCCATTCAATAACAATAACTTAATAATATATACCCGCCATCTGCCAACGTTAATTTGGCATATTAAACCCGGTCGGAACGGCGACAGAATCAGGGATGCCCAAGCGTCCATTGATCGATCAAATCCAACACTGTTTGCACCGCCGCGGGCAGGGCTGCGTCAACCACGAGGGATGGCTGTTCACCCCAATCAAGGCTTTCCGGCTCAATGCCGATCAATGCCCGTTTTTCAGGGTAATGATCAGAAAGACGGGCAATATCCAAAAGGTCGGTGAGGCCCACTTCGTGGACACTTTGCCTATTGCCCGTGAGGTAACGGTCCATCTCAGACTCCACGTAACAGACGATGGAACCTGGTGTGCCACCTGTCCTGGCGGCATCCACAACAATTAGCTGATCATGTTCCGCCAATAAGCCAGCAAGAGAAAAACTGAGCGTGCCACCATCGATAAAAACGGCATCCTCTCTGTCTGGATACTGTTCCTGTAGTCGCCGGATGACATGCACGCCTACCCCCTCATCCGTCAGTAGCGTATTGCCGATCCCCAATACCAGCGTTGTTCTCCGTTCAGACACCTTGATTTCCATCCCGATAAAAACTACTTAGGTACATATTAATATATAATTTATTACTAATTAAATGATCTCAATCAAAATCAAATTTACCTTAAATCGTTATCCTTAACCTGCAACAGTTCGTTAAAGACAATCTAGATCGGAGGGATGATATGAATAAGAGACGCCGCTTTCTTACTGCTGCACTCATAGCCACCTCTGCGGTTATGGCTCCTTTATCTGCTAACGCCTTCTGGGGATGGGGTCCCTGGGACGACTGGGGCGGCCCATGGTCCGGTGGACCTTGGGGTGGATACCCTTACTACGGAGGCTATCCCTATTATGGCGGCTACCCGCCTTATGGATATGGTTTTGCCCCCTATGGCTACTACCCCTACTACGGGGCCCCCTATCTTCCTGCCGCCCCCCAGCAACCGGCTGTAAAACCGAAACCGGAAGGGACAGACAAGTAGGTAGTGGGAATATGCGCCAAAAACGGCCACCTGTGCGCCAGGCAAACAACCATGAGGCACAGGTGGCTATCCCTTCCCTTCTTGCAACCAACCTGTACCCTATCACTGGCGCGCAACAGATCCGCTAAATAACTAGTTGTTGTTAACAGCGTCCACTTTAAGCACAATATATTGTGTTTTTTTGATTTCCCTTTTTTTTCCGATACTTATCTAATTTATTTACCCATAGAGGAGTTATAACCTGTTGTTTTTAAAATTTATTAGTCTTTTCTTATGCAGCATAAGCAGACTTGACAGAAGTCAACAAGCGCCATAATCTCCACCCATCCAAACACAACATATTGTGTTTTCATGCCAAACAGGGAAAGTAAAGCTACTATATATAGGGGTCGCACATGAGAGCAGAATTACCCGGATACACCCCAAACCGCTGTAGTTATTGAACACCCTTAACGACGTTGTGAAGTTTTAAACTTAGAAAAGCAATAACCGCCAGTGCGCACCGGAATTCCAAGTTCCGGATCCTGACGCAAAGCTGATATATCATATAAATATAAGAGCCCAAGGATTTGTGTGACATGAAAAGTGCCCACCTTAAAGCTGTACCCACTGCCGCTGTGGAGATTCCCTTGCAACCCGCCTCTCTTGACATCTGGAACACCAAGTATCGACTGAAGGCAAAGGACGGGACACCTGTCGACCAGGATATAGACGGCACCTATCGACGCGTCGCAAAAGCGCTGGCAGAGATCGAACTGACCCCCGAATTACAGCAAGAGTGGAAAGAGCGCTTTCTCTGGGCACTCAGACGTGGTGCCATCCCGGCCGGTCGTATCACCTCCAATGCCGGCGCCCTGGAGCATAAGCCCGCTACCTCAACCATCAATTGCACCGTATCCGGCACCATCTATGATTCTATGGATGAGATCCTGGGCAAGGTTCACGAAGCAGGGCTGACACTGAAAGCCGGCTGCGGCATTGGTTACGAATTCTCCACCCTACGACCCCGCGGTGCCTATGTGAGCGGTGCCGGTGCCTACACTTCCGGGCCACTCTCCTTCATGGATATCTATGACAAGATGTGTTTCACCGTCTCATCTGCCGGTGGAAGACGCGGCGCCCAGATGGCGACCTTTGACGTGGGCCATCCGGATGTCATGGACTTTATTCGTGCCAAGCGCGAAGCCGGGCGGTTACGCCAGTTCAATCTCTCCCTGTTGATCACAGAAGAGTTCATGGAAGCGGTGAAGCAGGATGCCAAGTGGGATCTGGCCTTTCCTATTTCGGAAAAAGAGCTTCACGAAGACGGCATCGACCTGACCAACAGCAAACAGATCATCTGGCGCGAATGGCCTTATAAAGAGGGCTTTATCGTCGATGAAACCGGCACCCGGGTGGCCTGCAAGATCTATAAGACCATTCGTGCCCAGCGGCTGTGGGATGTCATTATGTCCTCAACCTATGACTATGCTGAGCCCGGTTTCATCCTGATCGATAAAGTCAACGAGATGAACAACAACTGGTTCTGCGAAAATGTTCGTGCCACCAATCCCTGTGGTGAACAGCCTCTACCTCCCTATGGAGCCTGCCTGCTCGGTTCGATCAATTTGACCAAGTTCGTACGCAACGCCTTCACCCAGGAAGCGGCGTTTGATTGGGCCGAATTCCGCGAGGTCGTCGCCATCTTTACCCGTATGCTGGATAACGTGGTTGAAATTAACGGCCTGCCTCTGGAAGAACAGCGTAAAGAGATTGAGCTCAAGCGCCGCCACGGCATGGGTTATCTGGGATTAGGGTCCACGATGACCATGCTCGGCATGCAGTACGGCGATGCGGCATCACTGCGATTCACCGAAAAAGTGACCAAAGAGCTGGCCATGGTGGGCTGGAAGACCGGACTGGAACTGGCCCAGGAGAAAGGTCCCGCACCGATAATGGAGCAGGAATTCACCGTCACCAAGGAGATGCTCACCCAGCGCCCCGAGATGGCGGTCGACAACTGGAAAATCGGCGACAAGGTGAAGGGGAAAGTCCTGCATGCCAAGTACAGCCGGTATATGCAGCAGGTCGCCAGTGAAGATCCTGAACTCATTGAGCAACTGGCCGAAACAGGTTGTCGCTTCACTCATCACAGTTCTATCGCCCCTACCGGTACCATCTCACTCTCCCTGGCAAACAATGCCAGTAACGGTATCGAGCCCAGTTTCGCCCATCATTATGCGCGCAATGTCATTCGTGAAGGGAAGAAGAGCAAAGAGAAGGTTGACGTCTTCAGCTTTGAACTGCTGGCCTATCGGGAACTGATTAACAAAGAAGCCATGCCCTACTCCGACGATGCCGACAAGCAGTTGCCGGATTACTTCATTACTGCAGACCAAATTAAGCCGAAACAACATGTGGATGTCCAGGCGGCCGCACAAAAGTGGATTGACTCATCGATTTCCAAAACGGCCAATGTACCGACCGATTTTGATTACGATGCGTTCAAGGATATCTATCTATATGCCTATGAGCAGGGTCTGAAGGGCTGTACCACGTTCCGCTTCAATCCGGAAGCGTTCCAGGGTGTGCTGGTGAAAGAGGAAGACCTCGCCAATACCACCTATCAATTCACCCTGGAAGATGGCACGGTAATTGAGGCCAAAGGCAACGAGGAGATCGAATATGACGGCGAAATACATACTGCCGCCAATCTATTCGACGCGATGAAAGAGGGTTACTACGGCAAGTTCTAGGCCGCAGTAACAAACGAACCAAAGATCGCCAGAACTTTAGTCTGGCACACAGATTCAACCGATCAGTCAATACTGACAGGGTTAAGCAAATGGCAATCAAGATTGATAATAAAATCGTAGGCTACAGTGTCGCCAAAGAGGAAGAGGCCCCGGCACCCGTCGAGGTAAAAACGCCGGAAAGCAATATTATTCATATGCATGAAAAGGTGGCGCGCCCGGAGATGTTATTCGGTTCAACCTACAAGATCAGCACACCGCTTTCCGAGCATGCACTGTACGTAACCATCAATGACATCATCCTCAATCACGGTACCGAGCATGAGGTGCGCCGTCCCTATGAGGTGTTCATCAACTCCAAAAATATGGATCACTTCCAGTGGATCGTGGCCCTGACCCGCATTATTTCAGCGGTGTTCCGTAAGGGTGGCGATGTCACCTTCCTGGTGGAGGAGCTGCGTTCGGTATTTGATCCCAGCGGTGGTTATTTCAAGAAAGGCGGCAAGTACATGCCCTCTCTGGTGGCCGAGATCGGTGACGCCATTCACTGCCATCTGGTCATGATTGGCCTGCTGAAAGAAGAAGGCCCTGACGAGCACCAGCAAAAGTTGATCGAGGAAAAGCGCGCCCAGTATGAAGAGTCCATCAACCTGCGTGACAAAGAACACGACAGTGACTTTCCTGAGGGTGCCCAGCTCTGCAAAAAGTGCAATACCAAGGCAGCAATCCTGATGGACGGCTGCCTCACCTGCCTGAATTGCGGTGATTCAAAATGCGGTTGAGTCAACCCATACCGTGATAAGAAAAAAAGGCCCGTATAACGGGCCCTTTTCATGTGGCGTGTTTAACTGAGCCTTAAATGGTGCCCGGGGCCGGACTTGAACCGGCACGGTCGCAATGACCGGCGGATTTTAAGTCCGCTGCGTCTACCAATTTCGCCACCCGGGCAGAAGATTTTAAAGCGGATAAAATGGAGGCTGAGCCCGGAGTCGAACCGAGGTAGACGGTTTTGCAAACCGCTGCATAACCACTTTGCTACTCAGCCATTTATCTGTTCAGGAGCGGAAGTATCCAGTATTTACAGAACTTTTTCCACCACCTGAAGAAGAAAACCCCGAGTCGTTGCCCGGGGTATTCCGTAACTTGGAGCGGGAAACGAGATTCGAACTCGCGACCCCAACCTTGGCAAGGTTGTGCTCTACCAGCTGAGCTATTCCCGCGTCTCCTGATGCGCGGGCTATTGTAGTCTCCCAGCCGACAGTGTCAAGCTGAAGATCACCCTGATCAGTCGTTTTTCTCTTCCTCCGGATTGGACGAGTCATTGAGGCTTGGCCAGGCCGCCCTGAGGTACATAAACATCGACCAGAGCGTCAGGATGACGGCGACATACAGCAGCACGAAACCAATGGTATACAGTGGCAGACCATAAAAATCACTTCGGTAAATCATGAAAAAAATGGCTGTCATCTGAAAAGCCGTCTTGACTTTTCCTATAGCCGAGACCGCTATCTGCGCACGCGCACCAATCTCCGCCATCCACTCACGCAGAGCGGAAATGGTGATCTCTCTGCCAATGATTACCAGCACAGGAATAGCCAAACCCGGGATGGGATCCTGTTGTACCAAAAGGATCAATGCCGCCGCTACCATCAGCTTATCCGCCACCGGATCAAGAAATGCCCCCAGGGCCGATACCTGTTTCAATCGTCTGGCCAGATAACCGTCAAACCAGTCCGTGACCGCTGCCAGCGCGAACACCATGGCACAAGCCTCTGTCGCGTACTCCCAGGGGAGATAAAACAGCACCACAAAGACCGGGATCAAAAGTATCCGCAAGAGCGTCAGTATATTGGGTATATTCTGAAACATGATTCCCTATTTTTCTTCATGAAAGGCCGCATAGATCTGCTCAGCCAGTTTATGGCTGATACCTTCGACCCGTTCCAGATCAACGATACCCGCACGAACAATACCCTGCAGACCGCCAAACTGTTTTAACAGACGTTGCCGTCGCTTGGATCCTATCCCGGGGATTTGTTCCAGCACGGAGGTTTTACGACTTTTTTCCCGCCGCTGGCGGTGACCGGTAATGGCAAACCGGTGTGCCTCATCACGAATCTGTTGGATCAGATGTAGGGCCGGCGAATCTGCAGGCAGTATAATGGGGCTATCTGCACCGAACAAGAACAGTTGCTCCATACCGGGCCTGCGATCCGGCCCTTTTGCAACACCGACCAGTTGTACGCCCACAATAGCCAGCTCATCCAGCACATTGGCAGCCGCCTGCAGTTGACCCTTTCCACCATCGATAAACAAGATGTCGGGTAATACGCCCTCCCCCGACTGGATGCGCGTGTAGCGTCGCGTTAAAGCCTGGGCCATGGCCGCATAGTCATCGCCGCCCTGGATGCCTTCAATATTGAATCGTCGATAATCGGACTTGAGCGGCCCCGTCCCATCGAATACTACACAGGAAGCAACGGTCAACTCACCACTTGTATGACTGATATCGAAACACTCCATGCGGCCGGGCGATTCATCCAGAGACAAGGCTTGCTGTAACGCCTCGACACGTTTTTGCATCCCGGCCTTACTGGCCAGTCGTGCATCCAGCGCAAGTTGTGCATTCTGTACCGCCATACGCAACCATTGAGCACGATTTCCCCGCACCTGCAGGCGCAATTTAACTTGGCGTCCCCCCTCCTGGCTCAAGACCTCCTCGAGCAGAGACCTGTCATCCACCGGGTGACTCAGAAGAATCTCTTGTGGTATCTGTTTACCGATATAGTACTGCGGGATAAAGGCAGACAGGATTTCCCCCTCCCGCTCCGCACCGGCCGTACTGGGGAAAAAGCTCTTGTTCCCGAGATTGCGTCCGTTACGAATAAAAAACAGTTGAATGCAAGCTGCCCCCCCCTTCACGGAACAGGCGATAATGTCCATATCACCCCGCTCACCGGTGATGTACTGTTTCTCCTGGATTCGACTCAACGCCGCGATCTGATCGCGCAGCCGCGCCGCCTGTTCAAACTCCAGCGCCACAGAAGCCCGCTCCATTCGCTTCGCCAACCCATCGATCACTTGCCGGGTCTTGCCCTCAAGAAAAAGTACCGCATCTCTGACATCCTCGGCGTACGTCTCGGCTGAAATCAACCCAACACAAGGCGCACCACAACGCTTGATTTGATACTGCAGACAAGGTCGCGAACGATTATTGTAAAACGTATCATCACACTGCCGCACCGGAAACAGCTTCTGCAGCAACTGCAGGGTCTCACGCATAGAGCCGGCATTCGGATAGGGCCCAAAAAAGCGCCCCTTGGCCTGGCGTTTACCACGATGGTAGGCAAGCCGGGGAAAGGTATCGGCTGAGAGATAGATATAGGGGTAACTCTTATCATCCCGCAATAAGATATTGTATTTCGGCTTGAGGGACTTGATCAGATTATTCTCAAGAATCAGCGCCTCGGCTTCAGTATGAGTAACCGTGACTTCAATAGCTTGGATCCGGGCAACCATCAACTGAATTCGCCGATTCAAGGCACGGGTAAAGTAACTGCTGACCCGCCGCTTCAGATTCTTGGCCTTCCCCACATAGAGCACCGCTCCCTCGGCGTCGAGCATACGGTAGACGCCGGGCAGTCCAGTCAAATTTTTAAGGAAACTCTGGTGATCGAATACTGCTGTGGAATTTTCTGCCGCCATAGCGCCATTATAGAGCGTTCAGCAGATTTCTGGCACGGGCAAAAACGGCATGGAACATCTCGGGTGTGAGCCGCCGTGTCTGCGTGTTGTAGCGGCTGCAGTGATAGGAGTCGATCAGTCGCAGGCCGTTTGCGAGACGATGACAAGCCGCATGGGTAAACCGATAGGGCTTCCGTTTCAACCCCAAAGCTTTAAGCACGGCATGATGGGCAACCACACCCAAGGCGACAATGACAGCCGACTGCGGCAACGCGTTAAGCTCTTCTACGAGATAGCGATTACAGGTATTGATCTCACTGGCAACCGGTCTGTTCTGCGGAGGGAGACATTTAACCGCATTGGTAATTCGGCAGTCAGTCAGCTCTAAACCATCGTTGACCGACACCGACTCAGGCTTATTGCAAAACCCAAATTGGTGAAGTGTTTCATATAACAGGACTCCGGCATCATCCCCGGTAAAAGGTCTACCAGAAGCATTGGCCCCATGCATGCCCGGGGCCAAACCAACCACAAGCAGACGCGCAGCGGTGTCACCAAAGGGCGGGACCGGCCTGGCATAGTAGTCCGGATATTCGACTTTCACCTGATCCAGAAAGGAGGACAAGCGGGGACACCGGCGACAATCGGGATCAAATGACGTCAATTGGCAGTCGAAATCAATCCGTGGCGTATCGCCAGCAAGGTCAATTCCACATCCGTCTCAACATCAAGTTTTTCAAACAAGCGGTGACGATAAGTGCTGACCGTTTTGGGACTCAGGCAGAGGGAGTCGGAGATGAACTGGGTCTTTTGGCCTTGGGTAATCATCATCAAAACCTGCATCTCCCGCTGGGATAGCCGGTTAAAAGGTGAATCAGGATTACTCCCGGTCAACATCGCCAGGGTCAATTTCTGAGAAACTTCATTGGAGATGAAAGGACGACCGGAAGCCACCATCTTGATAGCCTGAAAAAGCTCTTCAGCCGGGCAGCCCTTGGTGAGATAACCAAGCGCACCGGCCTCATGCAACTGTTCTGGAAACGGGGCATCAGCGAGAACCGTTACAGCTATCACCTGGGTCCCCGGGTTTTGGCGGCGGACCCGACGGGTCGCCTCAATCCCACCGATTCCCGGCATATTGACATCCATCAACACCAGATCCGGCTTGAGCTGTTTCGCCTTGATAACGGCATCCTCGCCGCTCTCCGCTTCACCAATAACCTCTATCCCCGGAGAATCCTGGAGGATATGGCGAAACCCCGTTCGCACGAGCTCATGATCATCAACAAGTAGAACCTTGATCACTCAATCACTCCAATTGGGCCAAACATCCACTATTCCGGCCGTCCATAGATAGGAAATTAATAACTAATTATTCAATATGGAAAGCTAACTGTAACATAGCATGATGTCAAGATTGCGTTGACGACGGGCTATGTCTAATTTACCCCAAACACAGCCTATTCAGACTAAAATCAGGCGGATAATCGATTTGGAGTCAAAGCTCAAAGGCCCTATTGGTACTGAGCCTCAAATGCAGCGACAAACTCTGCATATTGGTCTACTGGCAGTTGATTGATACCGGCGGCACCACGTCGACCGCCACCGCTCGGAAATTGGTTACATAGCACATCCGCACCGCTTTTATTATTTGCCGGCGCACGCACACTGACTTGATACCCACCCTGAGTTCTCACCGTCACAATCGCATGGGCTCTTTGTGGATGGGCATTGGCCAAGGCATTGCCGAACACGCCACTCACCCGCCTTGCCCAAGGCGCATCTGGCAAGATGAAGACAGCCACCCTATCTGTTACATAGTCCGCTTTTACCACTTCGGCCTTGGCAAGATCGTCACGATAACCGTCATAAAGCCGCTGGTAACAAGAATCCGGATCAGATATAAAGTCCACCGGATTCGGGTAGGCAAGCAATGAGCAAAACAGGCTATCCGGGGCCACATGTAAATCCGCCACCGTTTCACCATAACCATTGTAATTAAGGCAGGTTCCAAGAAGGTGCAGTTGTTGCAGTTGCTCACTGGGCAGACCGGATTGCTGCCCGATAGTCTCTGCGACTTTCACCAGGTTATCGCCAAAGGCAGCCGTTAATGCCCAAGATCTAAATCGGCCTTTCAGATATTGATCAACCAATAGACTGGTGCAGACGCCAGAATCGGTATCAATTATTGCTTTTAGGTGAGGATGCGCGGGGATTTCACCTGCCAAATGGTGGTCCACATAAAACAGTTCAGCACCTGCATCCAGTAACCGGGCAACATCCCGTTTATTCTTATCCATGGAGATATCCAGAACATTTACCCGGTCACCCTCCCCAGCCACCACTTTGCGTAGCAGATTGATATCCCGCTTGACACCCGTAACCAGGATACTCTCCTGCGGATTAGCGAGTCGCAACTGTAGTAACGCGCAGATACCGTCGGCATCTCCGTTAAAGACATCAATAGTGGCCATCCGGCTACCCCTGTAGTGATTTCACTCAACGCCAGCTTAATAACGATAACATCGGTACATTTCCGTCAATGGGTATTGTACAACCGAATGATGCAGCGCGCGTTTAGGCGGGTCAGAAAATACCAGCAGATTGAGGATTGATTCGCGCCATCCCTGGCGCTCACCCTCCGGGCGTCGCCTGCGGCAACGTCCAGATCGGCTCCTGCCGATCTGTCGAACGAAGGGTTCTCACCAAGGCCTGTGTACTCCGCCAAATAAAAAGCCCCGCACAAGGCGGGGCTTTTTATTTGGCGGAGAGACAGGGATTCGAACCCTGGGAGGGCTACAAACCCTCGCTGGTTTTCAAGACCAGTGCATTCAACCGCTCTGCCATCTCTCCAAATTTTGAGTTGCGAAGAATACCCGATCCTCCTGGGTTTCGCCAGTACTTGACGCACTATTTTTAAGGACTTGATTTATTGAAGTTCCGCCTCAATTCAGTATGCTATGATCATCCAATCAAGCCTGAACCAACGGACATTTTTGCAGTCATACTAAGCAGTTGGACTGTACTATAAAACCTGCATAACCATCGGATTTAATGGAGAAATTGCAACATGAATCGATTTAACCAGACTATCGCACAACCGGCACAGAGTGCTCTTGCGGTAAATAAAGTCATCAAAAACACCTACATGCTGCTTTCGGCAACACTGCTGTTTAGCGGCGTAATGGCCATGGTTTCCATGTTCTTGGTTATGCCTCCGATGGCTTACATGCTATCCGTGATCGGCGCCATGATTTTAGGTATGTTCGTACTGCCCCGTACCGCCAATTCATCCGCTGGTCTTGGCGTGATTTTCCTGATTACCGGCCTGCTTGGCTTTGGACTCGGCGCAATTCTGACGCTCTATCTGAAACTGCCACACGGCCCTCAAATTATTGCCACTGCCCTGGGTGGGACAGGCGTGATTTTCCTGGGATTATCCGGCTACGCGCTAACCAGCAAGCGTGATTTCAGCTTCATGGGTGGATTCGTTTTTGCCGGCATGTTGGTCATGATGGTGGCCATTATCGCCAACATCTTCCTCCACTTGCCCTTCCTCTCATTGGCGATCTCTGCCGGCGTAATGCTACTGATGAGTGCCTATATCCTGTTCCAGACCAGCCAGATGATGAATGGTGGGGAGACCAATTACATCTATGCCACTTACAGCCTGTACATGGCCATTTTCAACATCTTCATCTCTCTGCTGCAGATTCTGGGCGTGTTCGGTGGAGACGACTGACCGATCGAGCTAATGACTAACTAACCCCGGCCTGTTGCCGGGGTTTTGTTTGGAGATGTAGATGGACAATATCTGGTTGCAGATTGCTCTGGCCGTCACCATGGGTATGATGCTGTTTTTCCTTTTCCCGAAAGCCAAACAGTGGATGGAACACGGCCCAAGGGCTCAGCAAGGTGACTGGATGGCGGCTGTAATCCCCCTGCTCGCCGTAGTGGGCTTTGTGTTGCTACTGATTATGTTGGTGTAAACGAAGATTCTCTTTCCGAGTAGGATAAAAAAACGCGGCCATGTGGCCGCGTTTTTTTATGTTCATGATGCACGATTTCAGTTAAGTCGCTCCATACCACCCATGTAGGGCCGCAGCACCTCGGGTACAAGAATGCTGCCATCTGCCTGCTGGTAATTCTCCATCACCGCCACCAGGGTACGCCCGACCGCCAGCCCGGAACCATTCAGTGTATGTACCAATTCAGGTTTGCCGGTTTCCGGATTACGCCAGCGTGCCTGCAGGCGACGTGCCTGAAAGTCTTCAAAATTGGAACAGGACGAGATTTCACGATAGGTATTTTGCGCCGGCAACCACACTTCGATATCGTAGGTCTTGGCAGCTGAGAAACCGATATCGCCGGTACAGAGGGTCACTACTCGATAAGGAAGCACCAGTTTCTGCAATATTGTCTCTGCGTGGCCGGTGAGTTCCTCCAGAACCTGATAGGACTCCGAGGGCCGCACTATCTGTACCATCTCAACCTTCTCAAACTGATGCTGCCTGATCATGCCCCGTGTATCACGACCATAGGAACCGGCCTCACTGCGGAAGCAGGGAGTTTGTGAAACCCACTTACGTGGCATATCCACATCCTCAATGATGACGCCTCTTACCAGATTGGTCACCGGCACTTCCGCTGTCGGGATGAGGTAGTAGGGAAACTCACCGGACAATTTGAATAGATCCTGCTCAAATTTCGGCAGTTGTCCGGTCCCTTGCAGGCTGTCTGCATTCACCATGAAGGGGACATAGGTTTCGGTGTAGCCGTGCTCGCGGGTGTGGGTATCCAGCATGAACTGGGCCAGCGCCCGGTGCATTCGCGCCAACGGCCCCTGCATGGTAACAAAACGTGATCCGGTAATCTTGGCCGCGGTTTCAAAGTCCAACCAACCCTTGGCATCCCCAAGATCCACATGATCTTTAGGCTCAAAGTCAAACTGTTTGGGCTCTCCCCAGCGGCGCTCTTCCCGATTGTCCGCCTCATCGTTTCCGTCAGGAACTGAACTGTGTGGAATATTGGGTATACCCAGGGCAATATCACTAAGCCGATCTTGTATCTGGTTTAACTCGTCCTGAGTCGCCTTGAGCTTTTCCCCCAAATCCGCCACTTCAGCCAGCAGTGGCTGAATATCCGCACCGGCCGCTTTTGCCTGACCAATTTGCTTGGACTGGCTGTTGCGTAGATTTTGCAGATCTTGAGCGGTCACCTGCAGTTTTTTCCGTGACGCTTCCAGGGAGCGGATCTGTTCCACATCCAGCACAACTCCACGTCGTTTCAGTTGCTCAGCAGTCGTCTCGAGTTCAGTTCTTAATAAGCGCGGGTCGAGCATGTTTTATTCACCACTGTTAACAAATGCCGGCCAACTCACAATGTGGCCAGGCTTGATAAAAGAGTATAAATGTTCAAGTACGGTGGACACCTTTTCAGGGTCGTCAAAAAACTCCAACACGATAGGTAGATCCAACGACATATCGATCAATGTCGAAGAGTGCATCGTGCCGGACTGTCCAAATCCGGCAATGCCACGAAAAGCGGTAACACCGGCCACCTGCTCTTTATCGTGCAACAGCTCCAGCAACTGCTGATACTGGTGCTTCCCTTCGGTGAGATAGATTCGAACCATGGTTACCGGTTTGCTGCTCATAACTGTCTCCCTAGTATCACACCGAACCAACAGGCCACCAGACAGGCACCCACCGACACAATCATGTTCAGGCCCGCTTTGGCAAAATCGGCTTGCTCAATCAGGTTGAGTGTCTCGATGGAAAAGGTGGAAAAGGTGGTAAATGCACCCAGAAATCCTACCAGCAAGGCACCGCGGACCTCGGGGCTGACATTCATTCGCTCCAGAAACAGGATATAAAGGAAACCCATCGCCATGGAGCCCAGTACATTGACCGTCAGCGTGCCATAGGGGAACCCTCTACCAAATAGACCATAGATACCATTGGAGACCCAGAAGCGCATCAACGCCCCGACAGCCCCGCCTGCCGCAATGGTAAAAACCTGAAACACTGATCCGGCCCCTTTGATAATCCAAGTGAAGCATTTTACACGCTGTTAGATGCCCCGAACACACAACAGCGCGATTTATCCACAAATCGTACTACTTCTTTTTACTTGCCTGGAGATCCAGCGCACGTAAGCGTTCAAGCTTCTCGGCGATTTTTATCTCAAGGCCCCGCTCCACCGGATAATAGTACTGCCGGGCTGAAAGCGTCTCTGGAAAATAGTTTTCACCGGCTGCATAGCCGTCCGGTTCATCGTGGGCATAGCGGTATTCTCTACCATACCCCAGCTCTTTCATCAGTCGGGTGGGTGCATTTCTGAGGTGCACCGGTATCTCATGGGTTCCCGATTCCCGGATATCCTGCAGTACCGCTTTGTAGGCGGTGTAGACCGCATTACTTTTTGGCGCGCAGGCCAGGTAGAGTACCGCCTGCGCAATCGCCAGTTCCCCTTCCGGACTGCCCAGCCGTTCCTGCGTCTCCCAGGCATTCAGGGCGATAGTCAGCGCACGGGGATCCGCATTGCCGATGTCTTCCGAGGCCATGCGCACCACACGCCGGGCAATATAGAGTGGATCACAACCACCGTCGATCATTCGGGCAAACCAATAGAGCGAAGCGTCCGGGGCGGAGCCCCGTACCGATTTGTGTAGAGCGGATATCTGGTCATAGAAGGCATCGCCCCCTTTATCAAAACGACGCAGATTACCGCCGATTACCTCTTCCACGGCCGAGCGGCTAATCTCTTCTCCGCCTGAAAGATCAGCGGAGATCTCCAATAAGTTCAGGGCCCTTCGCGCATCCCCATCGGCCGCTTCGGCAATCAGGCGGCGCAGCGCTGGATCCAGCGTCAATCCACGCCCGCCCAAGCCGTTTACCGCATCGTTCAGGGCCTGATCGAGAATCTGTTCCAGATCATCCGGTCCCAGGCTCTTCAATACATAGGTACGCGCCCGGGAGAGCAGTGCATTATTCAGTTCAAAGGAGGGATTCTCTGTCGTGGCACCGATAAACAGCACGGTCCCATCCTCCACATGGGGCAGGAAGGCATCCTGTTGCGCCTTATTGAAGCGGTGTACCTCATCGATAAAGAGCACCGTTTTTCGGCCATCCAAACGTCGGGCATCCCGGGCCTTCTCTACCGCGGCACGGATATCCTTCACACCTGAAAGGACTGCGGAAAGATTGAGGAATTGGGCACCGGAATGGTGGGCGATCAAGGTGGCGAGGGTGGTTTTACCGGTCCCGGGCGGCCCCCAAAAGATCAATGAGTGGAGCCGATCGGTTTCGATCGCCATGCGTAGCGGCTTTCCTTCCCCGACGATATGGGCCTGCCCGAGAAACTGGTCCAGGGTACGAGGACGCATACGATCTGCGAGGGGGCGGATCGACTCGGAAACCGCTTTTGAAAACAGATCGTCTGACACTCGATGGCCTTCGCTCATTGCTGGTAAAGATCGTAATATTCCGGTCGCGCAAAGACAAAAAAACCGGATTCGAACTTGGGATTCTGCTTGATATCGTAAAATTGAAAGCGTGTTATCTGACCAAAAGCATCCGTCATCTCCATCCGCTGTAGCAGATTCTGCTGGAATGCCAGCAGCACCCGGACGAACTGGCTCTCCTTGTCGCGGGGAATCAGCTCCACCCAGGCGAAACCCTGGCTATCACCGATATCGATTACTTCAAAATGCTTTTCAACCGGATCGCCGCCGATCAGGAACATGGCCGGTGTTCCTTGTAACGCCGAATCCTGGCTCTGCACACTCACCTGCTCCAGATCCGGATCCAAAAGCCAGATCTGACTGCCATCGGCAATAATCTGCTGCTTGTCCGGTTCCGCATAATCCCAGCGAAAAAGACCGGGACGCTGCATGGAGAAAACCCCTTGCGAACGGGCCGCTTGGTGCTGTTGGGGATCGAGTACGGATTGTTCAAAGCTGGCCTGCAGGCTCTGCATATCAGATAGAAATCGCTCCATCTGCTGTAGCGAACTGCTGGCGCCAGCCGGCATCGCGGCCAGCCAGAGTAGAGGGATAAGCCATTTAAACATTCGGGTCTGTTTTTTCACATCACATCTCAGGGGGAGGAGGCGCTAACACCTCTCGATTTCCATTTGACTGGGCAGGAGAGACAATGCCGGTCCGTTCCATCTCTTCAATCAGCCTGGCGGCACGGTTGTAACCGATTTTCAAACGCCGTTGCACACCGGAGATGGAGGCACGACGCGATTCGGTTACGATCTGGACCGCTTCGTCATACAGGGGATCGGTATCTTCCGTATCACCCACTTCTCCAGAGAGACCCGGAATCATCTCGGTTGGTTCCCTGAGTATCTCTTCAATATAGTCAGGCTTACCGCTTTTCTTTAGATGATCGACCACGCGATGCACTTCGTTATCATCCACGAAGGCACCGTGCAGACGCTGGGTAAAACTGCCTCCGGGCTGCAGATAGAGCATGTCACCATGACCCAGCAGATGTTCCGCACCCATCTGATCCAGGATGGTCCGGGAGTCGATCCGGGAGGAGACCTGAAAGGCGATGCGGGTGGGAATATTGGCCTTGATCAAGCCGGTAATCACATCCACCGAGGGGCGTTGGGTCGCCAATAGCAAATGGATTCCCGAGGCCCTTGCCTTCTGCGCCAGGCGTGCGATCAACTCTTCAACCTTTTTACCCACCACCATCATCATGTCGGCCAACTCATCGATAATGACAACGATATAGGGCAAACGCTCCAGGTTCGGAATCTCTTGAGCCTCGAACAGCGGATCTGGCTGGAATAACGGGTCCTTGATCGGTTCGCCCCGTTTTTCCGCGTCACTAACCTTCTTGTTGTACCCGGCAATATTTCTCACACCTAAAGCCGCCATCAATCGATAACGACGCTCCATCTCTCCCACACACCAGCGCAAGGCGTTGGCCGCCTCCTTCATATCGGTAACGACCGGGGTCAGTAGATGAGGAATGCCTTCATAGACAGAGAGCTCGAGCATCTTTGGATCAACCATGATCAGTCGAACCTCTTTGGGCGAAGCCTTGTACAACAGGCTCAGAATCATGGCATTGATCGCTACCGATTTACCGGAACCGGTGGTACCGGCAATCAAGGCGTGTGGCATCTTGCCGAGATCGGCCACGGCGGGATTACCGGCGATATCCTTACCCAGTGCCAGGGTCAGACGGGACTTGGCCGAATCATAGGCCTCGGATTTCAAGACTTCACTCAGGTAGACCATCTCCCGATGCTCATTCGGTATCTCCAGACCGATAACACTCTTGCCCGGAATCACTTCGACCACACGGACACTGATGGTGGAGAGCGCCCGCGCCAGATCCTTGGACAGATTGGTGATTTTGCTCGCCTTGGTGCCGGGCGCCAATTGCAACTCAAACAGAGTGATGACCGGGCCGGGATGTACCGCCACCACTTCCACTTCAATACCAAAATCCTTTAACTTCAATTCAACCAGCTGGGACATGGCGGCAAGCGCCTCTTTAGAGTAACCCAGGCCACTCTTACGGGCCTCATCCAGCAATCCAAGCGGCGGCAACCCACCCGACTCCGGCGTATCGAACAGCTGAACCTGCTTCTCTTTCTCTACCCGATCACTGGTTTTCACTTCCCGAATAACCGGTTCGATCTTTGGGGGGACGCGTTTTTCAATCCGCCTTTTCTCAGCCTTGAAGGTTTCACTGCGCCGCTTCTTCACCTCCTTTGCCTGGCGTGCTTCCGCCAGGCGCCCCTGGAACGACCCCAGATACCTGACAAACCGCAGTACCAGCCCCCCTACTCCATCCATCACCTTAAACCAGGAGATACCGGTAAACAGGGTAAATCCGGACAACATCAATGCCAGCAGCAACAGACTGCCACCGGCAAAGCTGAAGACACTCACCAACTGCTGTTGGAAGAATGCCCCGAGCATGCCGCCCGAGCCGCCGGGCAGAAATGTCGCGATATGTGACAAGTGCAGTGAAGCGAGACTGCTACCGGCAGTGAGCGTGACCAGAAAGCCCACCCATCGCAAAGAGACCATGGGAATATTCAGGCTGTTGTCGGGATTTCGCTCCTTAAGAATCAGCCAACCGCTCCAGCCGATCATCAGCGGAAACAGATAACCCCAAAGCCCAAACAGATTCAGCAGTACGTCGGCCAACCAGGCACCGACCAATCCGCCGGCATTCTCCGCAAACTCCCGCGGCCCGGCATAAGACCAGCCCGGATCATTCGGGGCATAGGTCACCAACGAGAGCATCAGGTAGGCAGAAATGGCCACCAGCAGTACCAACGCACCTTCTCTGAGGCGCTGACCGGCGACGTTGGCCCGGCCACTCTGCATCTGTTCTGTTTGACTGGCTTGAGCCACCTTATCCACCGAGATAAAAAATAGATTCTAAATTATATAGTTAGAGTATCTATTTAGTCTAATTTGATAGCTATTAACTATGTAGGCGTTATCGTCCTGATCAACCCTGGATCATGGCCGAATTCATGAAAAGAGTCTTTACCCCCCATCACGCTTTACGTACCATCGTCACCCATCCTGTCTTCAACCGGGAATACCCTGAAGGCAGCGGGCTTTCTCGGTCTCGATACGGAAACCCCATGGTTTGATTTTTTGCCTGGGTCGCCCCCATCTGTGGGTGACCCAGTCTGCACGGACATTCGCAGGAGTAATTATACATGAGTGATACCAAGCATTGCCGACTTCTGATTCTTGGATCAGGCCCAGCAGGTTATACCGCCGCTGTCTACGCCGCGAGGGCCAATCTCAATCCGGTGTTGATCACCGGTATGGAACAGGGTGGACAGCTAACCACTACCACTGAAGTGGACAACTGGCCTGGCGATTTCGCCGGCGTACAGGGTCCGGAACTGATGGATCGCATGCTAAAACATGCCGAAAGATTCGATACCGAAGTGATCTTTGATCACATCCATACGGCCGAACTGACCCAACGGCCATTCCGCCTGACCGGCGACCAGGGCAGCTACACCTGCGATGCCCTGATCATCGCGACGGGTGCTTCAGCCCAGTACCTGGGACTGGATTCGGAAGAGAACTTCAAAGGACGTGGTGTCTCCGCCTGCGCGACTTGTGACGGCTTTTTCTATCGAAACCAAAAAGTGGCGGTCATCGGCGGTGGCAATACCGCGGTGGAAGAAGCGCTCTATCTATCCAATATCGCCTCCGAAGTGATGGTTGTTCACCGCCGGGATAAATTCCGCTCCGAAAAGATCCTGTCCGATCAGCTCATACACAAGGCGGAAACCGGCAATGTCACCATTGAGTGGGATCACGTATTGGATGAAGTCCTGGGTGATCAGAGCGGAGTCACCGGCGTACGGATCAAGAATGTCAAAGATGAAAGCACCAAAGAGATCGACCTGATGGGTGTTTTCATCGCTATTGGGCACAAACCCAATACCGACCTGTTCAAGGGACAGCTTGAGATGCAGCACGGCTATCTCACCATTACCGGCGGCATGGAGGGCAATGCCACACAGACCAGTATTGAGGGAGTTTTTGCCGCCGGCGATGTCGCCGATCACGTTTACCGGCAGGCCATCACCTCCGCCGGAAGTGGTTGCATGGCTGCACTGGACGCCGAACGTTATCTGGATGCCATGGAATAATCGAAGCAGTCAGTAGTCGGGCACGGGATAGAGCAAACGCTACATCCCGTGTCCTTCGGCAACTATCCATTACCACTTTTCAATTGCAGCACGCAGTTGTTGAGCAACACTTCCTGTAGCCGGTTGATTGGCATAAACGATATGCCACAGCAGTAGCGGTTATCCTCGGGATCCTGTTTATGACTGACAACCGAGCGATTGCAGATCTCGGTCAGTATCATGATCTGCTCTTTCTCTCCGCAGACATCGATATCCAGCTTCATCACCAGACGCTCGCCCTTGCGGCCCAGTGGATCGATACTCTCCAGCCTCGCTCCGGTCATGCTGAGATCCTTCACCAGCACCGGCTGCCAGGCATCATCCTCATCCGGATTCCGGGTATTGCGCACCAGCGCCGGCATGTTGGTATTGATCCGCTCCGCATTGCGCACGGCCAGACTTTCGATCTCTGCCGGATAACTCATATGCAGATGTGGATAAGGCTTGGTTGCAGAGTGAGTGACGGTGGCCACAAAACCCATCACCTTGCTACCGTGCAGCAGACGTACCGCAAAGCGGGAGCCCTCTTTTATAAACTGAACCTTATCATGCACGACAGGCGTGGTAACGATAATCCCCTGCCCCGGCAAAGCGCCGATCAGGGTGACGGTATAACGATCATTGAACTCCGGTGAAATCCGTTGCAACTGGAGTACCTTGCCAACATGTGAATTCAGAATTTTTTCGGGCATGGAATTTATTTCGAGATACCTATATTGTTCATATCGCAGAGATTCACCAAAAAGGCAAGCACCGGTAATTATGATTTCATTGCTTGATCCAGACAATCCGGAACAGCCCTTCCCCGCTGTCGAGAAGGCGGAACAGGAGCCGGACGGGCTTCTGGCAGTCGGCGGCGACCTGTCATCTACCCGCTTGCTTAACGCCTACCGCCATGGCATCTTTCCCTGGTACTCATCTGAGCAACCAATTCTCTGGTGGTCGCCTAATCCCAGAACCGTATTGTTCCCACAGCGTATCAAGATCTCACGAAGTCTGGGGAAAAGTCTACGCAACCGCGACTACCACTTCTCCTTGGATAATGCGTTTGCCGAGGTAATCCACGCCTGCGCCATGCCCCAACCCGGTCGGGAAGAGACCTGGATCACCGATGAGATGAAACAAGCCTATATTCAACTTCATCGGCTGGGTTATGCCCATTCAGCGGAAGTCTGGGAAAACAGCCGCTTGGTCGGCGGTCTTTATGGTGTTGCCATCGGTCGGGTATTTTTTGGCGAATCCATGTTCAGCCTGACACGAGACGCCTCCAAGATCGCGTTGGTACACCTGGCCCAGATACTGGCCGACAAAGGCTTCGGCCTGATAGATTGCCAGGTCTACACCTCCCACTTGATCTCGATGGGCGCAGAAGAGATTGAACGGAGCTATTTTTGCGACCTTCTCCAGCGTTTCTGCTCCCAATCGGGATACCAAGGTAGCTGGACCGGGGGTATTCATGCTCCACGAGACTAGAGAGACAAGGACCATCCAGCTCTACCAGTCCGCGGAACACCCCTGCGCCTACCTGGATCAAAAGCAGTCCCGCAGCCTGTTTGTCGATCCACACCAGGTCCAATCCATGCGGATTTATGAAGCACTTATTGACCAGGGCTTCCGACGTAGCGGGGACATCATCTACCGCCCGGATTGCCTGAACTGCAACCAGTGTATTTCGCTACGCATTCCTGTCGCCGAATTCTCCCCGAGGCGGATTCAACGCCGCATATGGAACAGGCATCACGAGCATTTCAGGGTAGTCGAGCAAACGGCCGAATTTAATCCGGACCACTTCACCCTGTTTAAGCGCTACATCCACTCCCGCCATCCGGATGGAGAGATGGAAGAGACCAGCGAAGCGGGCTATCAGCAGTTCATTGCAAGTAGTTGGTCGAATAGCCGCAGCTTCACCTTCTATTATCAGGATCGGTTAGTAGCCGTCGCCGTCGCCGATATCCTGCGGCAGGGTCTGTCTGCCGTCTACACCTTCTTTGACCCGGAAATTGAATCGCTTAGCCCGGGTGTTTTCTGCCTGCTCTGGCAGATCAACGAGTGCAAAAGACGTCATCTCCCCTGGCTTTATCTGGGATATTGGGTACCCGACTGTCGGAAGATGTCATACAAGAGTCAATATCTTCCCCACGATGCGTATATCAATGGAACCTGGGTTCGAATCCAGCGGCATGAATAACCCGCAGGTAGCTCGATGCCCTGGACATTGGTTATTCATGACAGATAAAACACTTGCCTTATGCTGATTTTCACTCATAATTGCCCGCTTAATTTAGCGGGCAATGTGCTATAATCCGCGGCCAGCAACTCAAGGGTAACCAGGAAACCGAATGGCTAAAGAAGATTTTATTGAGATGGACGGAACGGTCATCGAGACCCTTCCCAATACCATGTTCCGCGTGGAACTGGAAAATGGTCACGTTGTGACAGCCCATATCTCCGGCAAGATGCGCAAGCACTATATCCGCATTCTCACCGGAGATACCGTCACTGTTCAGTTGACCCCTTACGACCTCAGTAAAGGTCGTATTACCTACCGCGCGCGCTAATTCGGAACCGATTGCTGCGTCAGTGAATGGCGCAGCCTTCCATCTCCAGCACAAGTTCTCCCTCGACGACGGTCACTCTGATATGGCCGCCTTCTGACAAGGATCCGAACAGCAGCTCCTCCGCCATCGGCTTTTTGATCTTCTCCTGGATTAAACGCGCCATGGGTCGGGCACCCATGGTTGAATCGTAACCGTGGGTTGCCAGCCATGCTTTTGCCTCGTCATCCAGAGACAAGGTGACATGCTTCTCTTCCAGTTGACCCTCAAGCTCAAAGATAAACTTGTCCACCACGCTGCTGATCACATCGAGCGGCAAAGATTTGAACTGGATAATCGCGTCAAGCCGATTGCGGAATTCCGGCGAAAACAGCTTCTTGATCGACTCCATTCCGTCGGTTGTGTGATCCTGTGGGGTAAATCCGATAGAGGCCCTGGCCATTTCACCGGCACCGGCATTGGTGGTCATCACAATCACCACGTTGCGGAAATCGGCCTTTCTACCGTTGTTGTCGGTAAGGGTTCCGTGGTCCATCACCTGCAGTAACAAATTGAAGACATCCGGATGTGCCTTTTCTATCTCATCCAACAACAGTACCGAGTGAGGATGTTTACTGATCTCTTCTGTCAGTAACCCCCCCTGGTCATAGCCCACATAGCCGGGGGGAGCACCAATCAAGCGCGATACCGTATGCCGCTCCATATATTCCGACATATCGAAACGAATCAGCTCAATGCCCAGAATACGTGCCAACTGACGGGTAACCTCGGTCTTTCCCACGCCGGTTGGGCCGGCAAACAGGAATGACCCCACGGGCTTCTGTTCATTCCCAAGTCCTGAACGACTCATGCGAATCGCCGATGTAAGAGTGGAAATAGCTTCATCCTGCCCATAGACCACCATCTTCAAGTTCCGATCCAGGTTCTTCAACGCTTCCACATCAGAGACCGAAACACTCTTTGGCGGTATGCGGGCCATTTTGGCGACGATATTCTCGATATCCTCGACCTCGATACGCTGTTTTCGATTGCCCTCGTCCTGCAGTTGAACGCTGGCGCCAGCCTCATCAATCACATCAATAGCCTTGTCCGGAAGATGCCGATCATTGATGTAACGCTCCGACAGCTCCGCCGCCGTTCTTAACGCTTCATTGGAGTAGCTGATATGGTGATGCTCTTCAAAACGGCTTTTCAGACCCTTCAGGATTTCAATCGTCTCTTCTACCGACGGCTCTTCTACATCAATCTTCTGGAAACGACGAGCAAGGGCCCGGTCTTTCTCAAAGATGCCACGGAACTCCTGGTACGTCGTCGAACCGATACAGCGCAGCTCACCCGATGCCAATACCGGCTTGATCAAATTCGACGCATCCATGACCCCACCCGAAGCGGCACCAGCACCGATGACTGTATGGATCTCATCAATAAAGAGAATGGTGTTGGGTTCCTTTTTCAGTTGTGCCAAGACCGCCTTGAGTCTCTTCTCAAAGTCACCCCGATACTTGGTACCCGCTACTAAGCTGCCCAAATCAAGCGAGTAAATGGTGCACTTGGAGAGAATTTCCGGCACTTCCCGATCCACGATCTTTTTCGCCAATCCTTCGGCGATGGCCGTCTTACCGACACCGGCCTCACCGACCAACAGCGGATTATTTTTCCTGCGCCGGCAAAGAATCTGAATCGTGCGCTCGATCTCATGCCCCCTTCCGATCAACGGATCTATTTTTCCCTGGCGCGCCTGCTCGTTCAGATTGGTAGAAAAATTATCCAGCGGATTGGAAGAGGGGGAGTCAACCTCAATCTCCTCACTGCTCCGACTGATCTCATCACGCTCTTCCGACTCGCCGTGGACCTTGGAGATCCCATGGGAGATATAGTTGACCACATCCAGGCGGGCTATATCCTGCTGATGTAGAAAGAAAACGGCCTGGGACTCCTGTTCGCTGAAAATAGCCACCAATACATTGGCGCCCGTCACCTCATCCCGTCCAGAAGACTGAACGTGGTAAACGGCCCGCTGCAGTACGCGCTGAAAGCCAAGGGTTGGCTGCGTCTCATGCTCCGTATCATCCGGCAAAAGCGGTGTCGTCTCTTCAATGAACTGATCGATATCGCGGCGTAATATCTCCGTGTCGGCCCCACATGCGCGTAAGACATTGGCGGCGGTAGGATTATCCAACAAGGCCAGCAGCAAATGCTCTACCGTCATGTATTCGTGGTGCCTGTCCCGCGCCTCCATGAAGGCCTGGTTCAGGGTAAATTCTAGCTCTTTACTTAACATGGCTGACCTTGGCTTCCTGGTAACAAGAGTGACTGAAATGGGTGCTTAACCTATTGACTACCTAACAACCTAACAGTTCGCTATAGGGCATCAGGCCTCCTCCAACGCACAGAGCAATGGGTGCTGATGGCTTCGGGAAAATTCATTCACCTGGGCCACTTTTGTCTCCGCCACATCCTTAGTGTAGACCCCACAAACGCCAACGCCACGGGTATGTACATTCAACATGATTTGGGTTGCTTTTTCACGATCCATCTTGAAAAACGACTCGAGCACCAGCACAACGAATTCCATAGGGGTGTAATCGTCATTTAGCAACAGGACCTTATACATAGGTGGCCGCTTGAGTTTCGGCTTGGAAGTCTCAACCGCCAGTCCGCCATCGTCATCATAAGGGTTTGCTTTATCCGTCATAGCCTAATTCTAGTAAAAAAAAAATGTACGTGAATAGCTTCCGCCGATAGAGAAAAGAGGAAATTTTATTCCCGACCTTGTACGCGTCAGCCTCTGATTATCGCCTATTTCCAGCCAAATTAATCCATCCCAACTACCTTGTTATTATCACGTAAAATGTACAAAGTTTGACCAAATGTTCCGAATCGCTATACTAATTAGATTGAGGGGGGTAGAAATTTAATTTATGATCGCCCTGGGATTTTTCTACCCGCTTCGCATTCGTAATCTGCATAACTCAATGGGCAGTAATTCAATAACAATAGCCCTACCGTTTGTGCTGAGACGAAACTAAGTCTGTACTGGAGTACTGGAGGAGTACGCGTTATGGCAACTGGCACTGTAAAATGGTTCAACAACGCTAAAGGCTATGGTTTTGTAACGCCGGATCAAGGTGAACAAGACATTTTCATCCACTTTTCTGCCATCAGCATGGATGGTTACAAGACCCTCAAAGAGGGCCAGAAAGTTCAGTTTGAACTGGAAGAAGGTCCCAAGGGCCTACATGCCGCCAATCTGCAGTCTATAGCAGAAGCTTAATATCTCTCGTTGTAGTCCCCGTACCGCCTGTTGCAATCCGGGTGGTGCGGGAGGCGCGGTTGCGCCCAGCTGTTTTTTCATACCCTTCTCCCCCAATGCCCCCCCCAGGCTTATCGCCTCCCTGCCGTACCCAATCGGTTATGAAGTGCCATGGCAAGCATCTCACTGGCTCCATTCGGCTTTAAACGCTCACCCTTTAAAAACCACCCAATAAAAAAGCCCGTGACACGTGGTGCCACAGGCTTGATTTACCCGCCAGACAGCGGCTTACATGTTGGCGATCATCGCGTCGCCAAATGCCGAGCAGCTCAGCAACGTTGAGCCTTCCATCAGACGTTCAAAGTCATAGGTTACCGTCTTCGCCTTGATTGCGCCAGACATCGCCTTGACTACCAGATCAGCCGCTTCAACCCAACCCATATGGCGCAGCATCATTTCGGCGGAGAGGATCAATGAACCGGGATTCACCTTATCCAGTCCGGCGTACTTGGGAGCGGTACCGTGGGTTGCCTCAAACATCGCCACGGTATCGGACAGGTTGGCGCCCGGAGCGATACCAATACCGCCCACCTGTGCAGCCAGCGCATCCGAGACATAATCGCCATTCAGGTTCAGCGTAGCAATGACATCGTACTCGGCGGGACGCAGCAATATTTGCTGCAAAAAAGCATCGGCAATGGAATCTTTTACGATGATTTCATTACCTGTTTTCGGATTCTTGAAACTGCACCAGGGACCACCGTCAATCTCGACGGCACCAAACTCCTCTTTGGCGATTTCGTAACCCCAATTCTTGAAGGCGCCTTCGGTAAATTTCATGATGTTACCCTTGTGTACCAGGGTAACGGAGCTGCGATCATTATCGATTGCATACTGCAACGCCTTGCGAACCAGGCGACGGGTACCATCGCGCGACACCGGCTTGATGCCGATGCCGGAGCACTCCGGGAAACGGATCTTGGTGACACCCATCTGGTCCTGTAGGAAGTTGATCACTTTCTTGACGTCATCGGTCCCCTCTTCCCACTCGATACCGGCATAGATATCTTCGGAATTCTCCCTGAAGATCACCATATCTGTCAGCTCCGGACGTTTCAGCGGGCTGGGAGTCCCTTCGTAATAACGGATCGGGCGCAGGCAGACAAACAGATCAAGGACCTGGCGCAGCGCGACATTCAAGGACCGCATACCACCGCCGACGGGTGTTGTCAGCGGGCCTTTGATGGAAACAGCAAATTCCTTAACGGCTTCATAGGTCTCTTCCGGCAACCAAGTATCGCCACCGTAAAGGTTATTAGCTTTTTCGCCGGCATAGATCTCCATCCAGGCAATACTGCGTTCGCCACCATATGCCTTTTCCACCGCTGCATCGATCACCTTTATCATCACCGGGGTGATGTCGATACCGATACCATCACCTTCAATGAAAGGGATAATCGGTCGATTGGGAACACTGAGGGAGAAATTGGAATTAACGGTAATCTTTTCGCCGTCAACCGGAACTTTAATCTTATCGTATGCCATGCGTGTTTCCATCGTTGTCCAAAAAAAATAATTCTAGCATCGGCCCTATGGTTAGGCGAAATTTTTTTTGTTTTTTTATAGGATACTCATACTATTTATTAACGAACTTACATTCCATGCGCAAAATACAGTCGCCACACCGAGGCTGGACACGGCAAAAGCTCTTGGCATGCTGCACAATCAGGGCATGATACTCGTTATAAATTGCTGCATCTGCGTCAAGCGCCGCTTCAAACCGGTCCTGTAATTGATCATAGGTCTCATTACCGGACACTAATCCAAATCTTGAAAAGATACGACGCGTGTAGGCATCGATAACAAAAACGTCACGTTCGAAGGCGTACAACAAGATGGCATCCGCCGTTTCGGGTCCGATCCCGTTCAAATTAAGGAGTCGGCGACGTAGATCCCCGGTCGACATCGTATGTAATTTTGCAAACCCCTCTTCATGAAGAAATCGACAAAGATTTTTCAGGCGTTTTGTCTTGATATTGAAGTAACCCGAGGGTCGCAGAAGTGGCGCCAATTGCTCTTCGGCGCAACTGGCCAGCTTATCCGCAGCCAGGAGATTCGCCGCCTTTAAATTATTGATCGCCAGTTCCACATTTCGCCAGGCGGTATTCTGGGTCAATATGGCGCCCACCATTACTTCGAACGGTGTATCGCCTGGCCACCAATGCTGGGAGCCATAGTGATGGAGTAGGATCCGATATATATGAACAAACGCTTGCTGCACGGAACGGACGGCGTCGACACTCACCGTTTGGGAGCGACTTTCTTCCTGGGCGATTTTCGCTTGCCGCTTTGGCTGCGCCTTTTTGGAGCCGGCTCCGGTACTGGACCGGTCGCAGACAACAGTTCACTCAGCTCCTGTTGAGTCAGCTCCCGATACCGTCCTGCCGCAACGCTACTATCCAGGAACAGGGGGCCGAAACGTACCCGTTTCAGCCTATTAACCTTGAGGTCGACCGACTCCCACAAGCGGCGTACCTCACGGTTGCGCCCCTCCATGATCACCACATGAAACCAGCGGTTACGCCCCTCTCCACCGGACTCCACAATATCCTCGAAGCGGGCAAACCCATCATCCAACTCAACACCGTTGACCAGTTGTTGTAGTTTGTCTTCTGTCACCTCGCCATTGACCCGCACCGCGTACTCACGTTCTATCTGCTGGGAGGGGTGCATCAGTTTATTGGCCAACTCACCATCGGTGGTAAATATCATCAAGCCACTGGTATTCAAATCCAGACGCCCGACAGCTATCCAGCGGCTGCCCACCAGTTTCGGCAACCGAGAAAATACCGTCGGCCGGCCACCAGGGTCGTCTCGTGTCACCAACTCCCCTTCCGGTTTGTTATAAAGGATGACTTGAGCCTCTTGCTTTTTAAGCCGCCACGCACCCACCTTGGTCCTGCCTATATAGATGGTATCTTCCGGCGTGACGCGATCACCCAGTTTTGCTGTCGCCCCATTGACCGAAACTTCACCCGCTTCGATCTGTCGTTCGATTTCCCTCCGAGACCCAAAACCGGCATTGGCCAACACCTTTTGAAGACGCTCGCCGGGTACCGCTGATAGCGGCTTATTCTTCATCTGTTTTCTCATTGATATCCGCTGGTTCGGTCGGTTGGAGAGGATCTGAATCCGCTACCGCTTCTTCTTCGTCCGCATGGATCGCAATCACCTCTGCAAGGTGATCTTCCGTTTCTTCCTCATCTTCAGTCCCTTCATTGTCAGACATCTCGACCAATACCGCGGCCGCCGACTCCGCCAAATTGCTCAGCGATTCATCCGTGGCCGCTTCACTGCCGGGTTCCGCCAGCTCCAACTCCCGGTTGATAGAATCCAGGTCACGGATCTGCTGCAGAGTGGGAAGTTCGTCCAGACTCTTCAAACCGAAATAATTGAGAAATTCGCGCGTTGTCGCATAGAGCGAGGGTTTTCCCGGTACATCACGCGTCCCCACAACGCGTACCCAGTCGCGCTCCAGCAGGGTTTTGACGATATTGCTGCTGACGCTGACACCGCGGATCTCTTCAATCTCACCACGGGTTATGGGCTGCCGATAAGCGATCAGCGCTAGCGTCTCCATCAAGGCTCTGGAGTAACGGGGAGCACGCTCTTCCCATAAACGGGAAACCCAGGGGGCAAACTCTTCCCGCACATTGATACGATATCCGCCGGCGACTTCGGCAATCTCGATACCGCGTCCGCTATACTCTCCACTCAGCGCGGCTATCGCCTCACGCAAGTCCTTTTTCTCCGGACGCTCCTCTTCCAGGAACAGTTCCAGCAAACGATCCAGGGTCAGGGGACCGCCTGCGGCCAACAAGGCCGCCTCTACTATCTGTTTCAGTTTTTCCATCATCGATATTTCAGCCAGTTCGATCTCTTTATAGGCACTGCCTGCTAATTTAACTACACAAGCGTTCTGATTGCGGGTGTACCCGGTTCATACCGGACGCCCCGTTTCGTCGCCCGAACGTCACGCCCGGAGGAGAAACAGGCAGCTCAAGCGATCACAACATCGGCGATCCGTTTGCCACCTGTCGGTACTATTGCTTCAATGTTCGGCCTGTGAAACAGCCTTGACATGGATCGGCCCAAAACTCTCCGCCTGAATCAGGTCGATCAAGGAGCCCTTGATCAGCTCCAGAACCGCAAGGAAGGTCACCACCACACCCAACCTACCCTCCGCGGGATCGAACAGTTCAGTAAATTCCGTGAAGCTCTCGGCGTTGATACGTTCCAGGATACCGGACATCTTCTCCCGTACCGAAAGCGCCTCCATCTGCACATGGTGATGGCTGAACATATCGACCCGGTGCATCACCTCCTTCAGGGCGAACAGGATTTCCCGCAGATCCACATCGGGCGGTCGGCGCTGAATAATCCGATCCGGCACGTCGGCTTCAGCCTGGAACAGGTCGCGTCCCAATCGGGGCAGATTGTCGATATCCTCGGCCGCCTGTTTGTAGCGCTCGTACTCCTGCAGCCTTCTAATCAGTTCCGCTCGCGGATCGCCTTCTTCATCTTCCAACTCCTCCTGTCTGGGTAGCAACATGCGGGATTTAATCTCCGCTAGCATCGCCGCCATCACCAGGTATTCGGCCGCCAGTTCCAGGCGGATATCCTTCATCAGATCGACATACTCCATGTACTGGGTAGTGATCTCGGCGATAGGTATATCCAGGATGTCCAGATTCTGCCGCTTAATCAGATAAAGCAGCAGATCAAGCGGACCTTCAAAGGCATCCAGGAATACCTCCAACGCATCGGGTGGGATATAGAGGTCTTTGGGGATGGTGGTCCAAGGTGCACCCTGCACTACAGCAAAAGGCATCTCTTCCTGTTCAGGATGCGGGTGCAGAGGCAGATTCAATTCCTTGTCAGGCATGGTATTCCCAGTCATTGTGACTTCAGCACGTCATAATACCCCGTTCCATACACGGCAAACATCTCCAGCCATCTGCAATAATGCGCACTAACGGTAATTCAGACACATGGCGTGACGCACTTCCGCCATGGTGGATTGCGCCATATCACGCGCCGCCTCACACCCTTCCGCGATAATGTTGCGCACCAGTTCCGGCTGTGCTTCAAACTCCCGTGCCCGCTCCTGGATCGGTTTCAGCTCCTGCAGGACGGCATCGATAACGGGCTGCTTGCACTCAACACAACCGATACCGGCGCTACGACACCCCTCCTGCACCCAAGCTTTAACCGCGTCATTGGAGTAGATGAGGTGAAACTCCCAAACGGGACAGCGGCCGGGATCTCCCGGATCGATACGACGTACCCGGTTGGTGTCGGTGGGCATGGTCCGTAGCGCTTTTTCAATCACTTCAGGATCATCTCTCAGGGCTATGGTATTCCCGTAGGATTTGGACATCTTCTGACCATCCAGCCCCGGCATTTTGGAGGCCTTGGTCAGCAATGGCTGGGGCTCCGGCAAAATCACCCGCCCGCTTCCTTCCAGATAACCAAACAGTCTGTCCCGATCGTTTACCGTGATATTCTGCTGACTATCCAGCAGCGCCCGGGCGGCATCCAGGGCCGCCTGATCGCCTTGCTCCTGATAGGATTTGCGATATCGACTGTAGAGCTTGGCATTCTTCTTACCCATCTTTTTGATGGCCTGCTCCGCCAAATCCTCAAACCCAGCCTCCCGACCATAGATATGGTTGAAGCGTCGCGCCACCTCCCGGGTCAACTCGACGTGAGCCACTTGGTCTTCACCCACCGGTACCAGACCCGCCTTGTAAATCAAGATATCCGCCGCCTGCAACAGGGGATAACCGAGAAAACCGTAGGTGGCCAGGTCTTTCTCTTTCAGCTTCTCCTGTTGATCCTTATAGCTGGGTACCCGCTCGAGCCAACCCAGTGGCGTAATCATGGAGAGTAACAGGTGCAGCTCCGCATGTTCCGGCACCTGGGATTGGATAAATATCTTGGCCTCGCCCTGATTAACACCGGCCGCCAGCCAGTCGATCACCATATCCGTGACACTTTCAGGAATGATGGTGGGATCCTCATAATGGGTCGTCAGGGCATGCCAGTCGGCCACAAAGAAGAAACACTCATATTCGTGCTGGAGTTCAACCCAGTTTTTCAAGACACCATGGTAGTGACCCAGATGAAGACGGCCCGTCGGTCGCATGCCGGAAAGCACACGCGCATGTTGCGCAGGAACAGAGTTCAAGTTTCTTACCTCAACTTAATGTTTTTATTACAAAATACTAACGAAAACGGTAGAACTAAAAGCACGCGGGAACTTCGTGAACCAGCGTAGCAAAGAGTTCAATGTAAACCCACTATCCAGGTACTGAAATTCTGCACCAGAAGAACACCGGGTTGCACAACGTTGCCTAGCAATCCGGAGAACAGGAGAGCCACGACGATCATCAAACCCCAGGGTTCCAATCGCGCATACTGCATCGCCAATCGGGGGGGCAACAGCGAAGCGACTACGCGCCCGCCATCCAACGGGAGAATAGGGATCAAATTCAAGACCATAAGAAAGGCATTAATGAGGATACCCGCCGACCCCATATAGACCATGGGTAGGGCGAACCAAGCGTAATTGTCGCCGAGTATGATTCCCAGATGGATCATGCCGGCCCAAAAAACAGCCATGATCAGGTTGGCACCGGGACCGGCAATGGCCACCAGGGCCATATCCCGCCGCGGCTGTCGGAGCCGTCGACCATCAACGGGTACAGGTTTAGCCCAACCGAACAAAAAACCGGTCAGCGCAAACATCGCCAAGGGGACCACGATGGTACCGATTGGATCGATATGCCGCAGGGGGTTCAAGGTAACTCGTCCCAACAGGCTGGCGGTCTGGTCGCCCAGCTTCTTTGCCATCCATCCATGGGCCGCCTCATGTACAGTGATGGCAAATAACACAGGGAGAAACAGTACAGCGAGCTTCTGAATTGTCGTTAATCCTTCCATCGGTCGATTATACCTGTCTCATCTCAAACGACACCCCTTCAGGTCTCAAATAGGCGGGTATCGCCCTTACCGGCACGCACCACCACCGGCGCATCATCTTCCATATCCACCACGGTGGTATCCTCAAATCCGCAGTAGCCGCCATCGATGACCAAGTCGACCTGATGGCTCAGGATGTCGCGCATCTCATAGGGATCGGTCATCGGCAGCTCATCGCCGGGAAGAATCAGCGTCGAGCTCATCAACGGCTCATCCAGCTCTGCCAGTAACGCCTGGGCAATGGCGTTATCCGGTACACGAATACCGATCGTTTTCTTCTTCGGGTGCTGCAATCGACGCGGAACCTGCTTGGTAGCCATATGGATAAAGGTATAGGGACCGGGTGTCAGGTTCTTCAACATGCGGTAATGGTGATTCTCTATCTTGGCATAGATGGCGATCTCCGAAAGATCGCGACACACCAGGGTAAAGTTGTGCTTGTCATCAAGCTTACGAATGGTACGAATACGCTCCATCGCCGCCTTGTCACCAATGTGGCAGCCGAGTGCGTAGCTGGAATCGGTGGGATAGATCACCACCCCACCCTGGCGAATAATGTCGACCGCACTACGAATCAACCGCAATTGCGGATTCTCAGGATGAATCTGGAAAAACTGTGCCATGGATTATGAATTGAACAAGTAGGAAGATAAGTTGAAAAATATCAGACCGCTGCCACCGCTTTTTCGGTAGACCAGCCACGCCAGATCGGAACGGCATTATCCGGTAACGGAGCAAGCTTGCCCAGATTGGCCCAGGGTGTCTCGGGTCCATGATAATCGGAACCGGCCGACGCCCGCAGCGAGAAATCACGTGAGTACTTCGCCATCGTAAACATTTCATCCTTGCTATGACTGCTCGACACCACTTCCAGGGCGACACCTCCCGCCTCCGTGAACTCTCCGATAAGGCGTCGCAGCTTGGTTCGGGTCATGTTGTATCGCGCAGGATGCGCGATGACGGCTTCCCCTCCGGCCCCCTGGATCCAATTTACCGCCCTGTCCAGTTCCGCCCACTCACCGGCCACATGCCCCGGTTTCCCCTGGGTCAGGTACTGCTTGAAGACCTTCCGCATATCAGGCGAGAATCCGTTATCGACTAAGAAACGGGCAAAATGGGTACGGCTGATCAGATGCCCATTCGAATACCGCTTGGCACCTTCATACGCATCGGCGATGCCGTGCTTGGCCAGACGCCGGCCAATCTCTTCGGCCCGCCAGCCGCGAAAAGTCCGCAACTCAGCGAGGCCAACCTGCAGGGTCGGATCCTGCGGATCAAAACCCAACCCCACAATATGCACCACCTGACCACCCCAGGTTACGGATATTTCCACGCCGCTAACCAGACAGAGTCGACTCCCCTCGGCTGCCACAGCCGCCTCACTGAGACCCTCAGTGGTATCGTGATCCGTCAGTGCCAGCACATCGACACCGGCCGACAAGGCATAGTCAACCAGGTCCCTGGGGGAGAGGGTCCCGTCAGAAGCCGTCGAGTGGGAATGGAGGTCGTAACTGAGATTCATCCGCACATTGTAACCCAAAGCCTTGCAGATTGATTCACTGCCGAGCGGACAATCAACGTGCCACCGGAGGTGGATCGATCTGCCGGCTTGCGGGTATATCACAAACTTGTGCTATCCTGCGAAGATCATCAGCTGGATGTTAACGCATAAAATCATGAAGTTTCTTAGCGATCTATTCCCCGTCATACTCTTTTTTATTGCCTATAAGATGTATGACTTCTATGTGGCAACCGCCGTCATTATCGTTGCCACCCTGGTCCAGGTCGGCTACAACTGGTTCAGGAACCACAAGGTGGAGAAGATGCACCTCATCACCTTGATACTGGTACTGCTGTTCGGTGGACTAACGCTGTATCTGAAGGACCCGATATTCCTCAAATGGAAACCAACCGTGGTTAACTGGTTGTTTGCTATCGTCTTTTTCGGCAGCCATTTTATCGGCAATAGACCACTGGTTGAACGCATGATGCGTAACAACGTCTCGCTACCCCAACCTGTCTGGAGCCGTCTCAATATCGCCTGGACCCTGTTCTTTATCGCCATGGGTGCCGCCAACCTATACGTTGCATTCAATTTCTCCGAAGATACCTGGGTCAACTTCAAACTCTTCGGCATGATGGGCATGACCATTTTATTCATCGTTTTTCAGGCCTTTTACCTGGCAAAGTTCATCACCGAATCCGAACAGAAAACTACACCTGAGGAGAGTTAAGTGTTCTACGCAATCATGGGTACAGACCGCGAAGACAGTCTGGAAGCACGCCTGCAGGCGCGTCCGGAGCATCTGGCGAGAATCAAACAGTTGCAGAATGAAGGCCGTTTGCTACTGGCCGGTCCGCATCCCGCTGTGGATAGTGACGATCCGGGACCTGCCGGTTTTAGCGGCAGCCTGATCGTGGCCGAATTTGCCAGTCTGGATGAGGCAAAGGCCTGGGCAGATGAAGATCCCTATACGGTAACCGGGGTCTTCGCCCAGATATCCGTCAAACCCTTCAAAAAAGTATTGCCCTGAGGTGACGGGAGGCGCTAACCGGATTAACCCCGCTTGACGCCCTCACCTACCCCATCTGCCTGACGCATGAGGGGTTGACTGATAAGCGCGGGATCTTCCAGATAGTCGTTGATGAAGGGGATCGAATCGAACCCCCAGAACACTTCATCATCCACAACAAAGCCGGGCACACCGAAGATACCCTCGGCAATCGCCTGCTCGGTATAGGTGATCAACTGCTGTTTCACAACCGCATCGCCAATCCGCTCTTCCGTTTCCCCAACCGACAAGCCAAACTCCTCCAGCAAAGCGGCCCACTGCGATGGGTTGTCGCTGCTTCGCCCTTCCGCCCAGACAAACCGGAACAGTCGATCGACAATGGCCGAATCGTCACCCAGGGAGATATTCAGACGTAGCAGCTTGAGTGGGTTGAAGGGATGGATAGGCGGGAATTTGAGCGGGATAGCGTTTCTGTTTGCCAGCCAGGCTATCTGCCGGTACGTGAACTTGCGCATCGGGACAATCTCAGCGGGTCCTCGGGTCTCCCACTTCTTCAAGAGACCGGCAAACAGTATCGGCTTGCGCACAATCTCTATGGTATTGGGAAACCGGTCCAACGCTTGACTGGCGAGATAGGCATAAGGAGATATAAAGTCGTAATACCAGGTGAGCCTCTTCTGCTGCGCCATATCCGCGAATGTTCCAAAAAGATCGATCAGCCGCCAGTCATGGACATAACACGCACCACCTGATCCGGGTTGGTGTTAAATTCATGCTTTTCCGGTTTGCGCTGAATCGCTGCCAGGATCTCTTCCTTTAGCTGCTCATCGGAGAGGCCGCGACGTAGCAAGGGCTTCAGCTCCAGCTTATCCTGCTGGCCAAGACAGAGATAAAGGGTACCCTCAGAAGAGAGCCGCACCCGATTGCAATCTTCACAGAAGTGCTGGGACATCGGGGTGATGAAGCCGAGCTTGATACGCTTGTCGACGATCTTGAAGTATTTGGCGGGTCCCGCTCCTTTCATGCGTGCGGGCTCCAGCTTAAAGCGCCGCTCCAGAATCTGCTTGACCTCATCCAGTGGCACATAGCGGTTGCGCGCCTCTTGCCCGGCCGCCCCGACCGGCATGGTTTCAATGAACCGCAGGGTAAACCGGTTTTCGATACAAAAATCCACCATCTCTCCCACTTCTGAGAGATTCAGGTCCCGCATCACCACCATATTGATCTTGATCGGATAGAGATCGACCCGTTTGGCCTCCATCAAACCCTCGATGACCTTATTCAAATCACCCTGGGTAATCTGATTGAATACCTCGGGATTGAGGGAGTCCAGGCTGACATTGATCCGGCCGATCCCGGTATCCTTGAGCATCCGGGCATGCTGGGCCAGATGTGACGCATTGGTACTCATGGAGAAGTCTTCGATATCCGGCAAGGCGGCAATTCCCCGCACCATTGCTTCGATATCCTTATGGATCAGGGGCTCTCCCCCTGTCAGACGTACCTTGCTGACACCCAACTCGCTGAACACCCGAATCAAGCGGATAAACTCATCCAGCTTTAACCGATCATCAACCTCGGTAAACCCTTTAAACCCCTTTGGTATACAGTAAAAACAGCGAAAATCGCAGCGATCGGTGACAGAGAGCCGCAGATATTCGATTTTCCGACCAAAACGATCAATCAGTGCATTCATGGTATAGAGTCCCAGCGGGTGAAATGCAATTGTTTCCTGTTACCGGTAAAAAAACAATAGCCCGTTGGTCTAACCCAACGAGCTACTGCTCCAGCCAGTCCGGGGGATTCGGGTTCCCGGATATCTGCCTACAACGGCGAACTTATCCTTCGCCGGGCAAATCCTCTGAGGGGTCGTAACCTTCCGGCAGGTGATGAGCGATCCCCTTGTGACAATCGATGCAGGTGTAACCCTTCTCAATGGCCTCATCGTGGGCATCGGCGCTACGACTCTCCTGCCGGCTGAAATCCATCGAATCAAAATTATGGCAATTGCGGCATTCGCGTGAGTCCGTATCCTTCATCGCCTTCCAGACATTCCTAGCCAACTCAAGTCGTTTAGCTTCGAATTTTTCCGGCGTATCAATGGTGCCCATCAGTTTGTGATAAACCTCATTACTCGCCTGAATTTTACGGACCACTTTATGCACCCAGTCTTTGGGCACATGACAATCCGGGCAGGTAGCCCGCACGCCGGTTCGATTGGTAAAGTGAATTGTATCCTGCAACTCTTGATAAACGTTCTCTTCCATCTCATGACAAGAGATACAGAACTGCTCATTATTGGTCGCTTCCATTGCCGTATTGAAGCCACCCCAAAGAATGATACCCAGCACAATACCGACTACCAACAAACCCGCAACGCCGCGTTTGGCACCTTTATTCATTTTACGTCCCCACTGACTTCGTTGTTATCTCTGTTCGCATCATACCGATGCCAGTTATCCAGGTAATTGCTTGTGATCAAAAACCACCTCCGATCCAATATATTATTGAATCGGAGGTGGGTTCAACATCCACTGCAAAACTTACTTCGCGCCTTCAAAGCTATTCGAAACTATCGGTTCTGCATTCAGCTGTGGTGCGTGACACTGATTACAGAAGTAGCGGCGTGTAGAGATGGTTTCCAAAACTTTTCCATCCCGTGCTACGTAGTGTGAATCACCTACTTTCGGTGCCTTTTTCTTTTCATAGGTCTTTTCAGAGTGACACTTCAGGCAAGTGTTGGTCTTCAGATTGATAGTCTCCTTGTCGATCTTATGTGGGATCACCGGTGGCTGAATCTTGTAGCTCCGTTCTACACCACCTTGAGTGACAACCTGTTTACGCATTGGACTCTTATCCGCTTCGGCGGCTATATCCTTATCACCGCGCAAAGAGGCGACTCCAGAGAAGGCTCCCCCGGTGAACATGAGTGTCACCACGGCAACCAGCAGGGTTACGATTACTTTTTTCATCTCGATCTCCATAAAGCTCTAAATCATGATATCCGGATATTTGACGGATCAAGTTATTCGGATTGAACAGCGTGCCGCTGCACTTCTCCATCAACCTGCTTTCCGGAAGCGTTCACCTTCAGGTTGTTAAAACGGGTACCAAACTGGAATACATCTTTTGCACAGACATCGATACAGCGACCACAATTTGTGCAATTTGCAGAGAGAATGACCGGCCCAATGCCTTTCTCCGCACCTTTCAAAGCGGGCTTGATCACCTGCTTCTCCGGGCAGACTACAAAGCAATCCATGCAGTCGTTACAGCTATCCCGCTCCGCTGCAACAATTCTGATCGCGCTCCTGGAACCCAGCAGGCTGTAAAACGCTCCCACCGGGCAGAGTCGTCCGCACCATCCGTTCTTGACAATGAACAGATCGAACAGGAAAACCCCCACAATCAGAATCCATGCCATGCCCATTCCAAACACAATGCCGCGAAACAGCATCGATACCGGATTGAACAACTCCCAGACTAGCGAGCCGGTTATCAGCGGCAGGATCAACGTCAATCCCAACACCCAATAACGCGTTGACTGCGCCATCTGCGAAGAGGCTTTAATACCGAGTTTTCGACGTAACCAGGCAGCGGCATCGGTCACCATGTTCACCGGGCATACCCAGGAGCAGTACACCCTTCCCCCCACCAGCAGATAGAAGGCAATCACGATGACCACGCCGATAATGGCCGACAACTCAGGCACCACACCCGACAATGCAGACTGCAACAGAACATGCGGGTCAGTTAGGGGTAACACATCCAGCGTCATACTAGCGGCCAGATTACCCTTCACTATCCACACCCCTGCCCACGGACCAAGCAAGAACAAAAACAATATCGACAACTGGCTTACACGACGAAGAATCAACCACTGATGGGCCTTTAACCAACCCTTGGCGGCAATGGCTTCTGCACCGATTAGCAACTTCTCAGCCATTATTGATTCTCCATTCCTCGGTTCAGCCTATCCAGCGGATTGGAGGGGAACGGCGTCGGCTGCTGCCCCTCGGGTTCCGTGATCAAGCCTTTACCTTGCAAGTCGTAGCGCACCCCTTCAGGTAGGTTGTAATGGTGCTCTACATCCGGTGTTACCAGCGACTTTCCTGCTTTCTCCTTCTCTTTCCATCCGAATCGATAATGTCTGCCCAGCTCTCCCTTCGCCAAATGGGTGGGGAAAACCTTGATGGCCGCCTCTTCGAGGATGCAGGCTTTTTCACAGAGTCCACAGCCAGTGCAGGCATCGGAATGCACAATCGGTAGAAACCGCGCATGCTTTCCTGAACGTACATTGTGCTCATACTCCAACGTGATCGCCTTACCCCGAATCGGACAGATATTGAAGCAGACTTCACAGCGCAGTCCCTGAAACGCGATACAGGTCTCCTGATCAACCAACACGGCAAGACCCATACGGGCATCGTTAATGTTGGTCAACCCATGGTCCAGGGCATTGGTTGGGCAAGCGACTACACAGGGGATGTCCTCACACATCTCACACGGATCCGTCCGCGCGTAAAAGTAAGGTGTGCCCGTAGCCACCTCATCCCCCAACTGCCCCAACGACAAAATGTCGTACGGACAATCCCGCACACAGAGTCCACACCGAATGCAGGCACCCAGAAAATCCTTTTCCAGCAGCGCCCCGGGTGGCCTGATTGCCATCGCCGGCAGCGACTCAGCCTGCTTTGCATAAAAGCCGAGCCCCATACCCATAAGGCCTACCCCACAAGCGGTCTTGAGCGTTTGACTCAAAAACTGCCGGCGGTTAATGCCTCTGCCTGTACCATCACCTGAATCTGACATCTCGTTACTGCTCTGTTATCGATCCGGTTTCCCATCATTCCAGTTTGCCGACTCAATCGGTTTTCACCGACTGAGCCGAGAACTACCCGTTACGCCTTGATCACCTTCACCGCACACTTCTTGTAGTCCGTCTCTTTGGACAGCGGATCGGTAGCATCCAGGGTTAACTTATTGACCAGGCGGCTCGCATCAAACCAGGGGATAAACACCAGCCCCTCGGGAGGACGATTGCGGCCGCGTGTCTCCACGCGAGCAAGCAGTTCGCCACGGCGGGTCTGCAGTTTGGCCATTTGACCATCACGCAGTTTCCGTTTCTTGGCGTCGTTCTTGTGCATAAATACGACGGCGTCGGGTACGGCACGATACAGTTCCGGTACACGACGGGTCATGGACCCGGAGTGCCAATGCTCAAGTACACGTCCGGTACAGAGCCAGAGATCAAACTCTTTATCCGGACTTTCGGCCGCCGGCTCATAAGGTGCGGTAATGATGTTAGCCCGACCGTCTGGCTTACCGTAGAACTTGACACCCTCACCCTTGGCTACATGTGGATCGTAACCTTCGCGGAAACGCCACAGTGTCTCCTTGCCGTTGAGCACGGGCCAACGAATACCACGCGCCTTGTGATAGTCATCAAACGGAGCCATTTCATGACCTTTCTTGATGATGTTGTCGGCTGAGTTGAACATCCGATACTCTTCAAACAGACCCTTTTGCGGATAGAAACCGAAGTCGGCCATCTCATCGTTGTCGTAAACGTTGCCTTGGCTGTCCTTCACTTCCTGAACCGGGAATTTATCGACCTGGCCATTGGTATAAAGTACGTCGAACAGCGTCTTGCCTTTATATTCAGGTGCTTTATCCAGAAGGTCTGCCGGCCATACCTCTTCCATCTTGAAGCGCTTGGCGAACTCCATCAACTGCCACAGATCTGACTTCGCATCACCCGGTGCCTTAACCTGTTGACGCCAGAACTGGGTACGCCGCTCGGCATTTCCATAGGCGCCCTCTTTTTCTGCCCACATGGCTGTCGGCAGGATAAGATCAGCAGCCATCGCCGATACGGTGGGATAGGGATCGGAGACCGTGATGAAGTTGGCGGGATTACGCCATCCCGGATAGGACTCTTCATTCAGGTTGGCCGCCGCCTGCATGTTGTTGTTACACATCACCCAGAAGGTGTTCAGCTTGCTGTCTTTCAGCATGCGATGCATCAGAACCGCATGGAAGCCCACCTTGCCGTTAATGGTCCCCTCCGGCAGTTTCCACACTTGCTCAGCAAACTTGCGATGGGCCGGATTGGCCACCACCAGATCCGCCGGTAGACGGTGGCAGAACGTGCCCACTTCACGTGCCGTACCGCAAGCGGAAGGCTGTCCGGTGAGTGAGAACGGGCTATTGCCCGGCTCGGAAATTTTGCCCATCAACAGGTGGATGTTATAAACCAGACCATTGATCCAGACACCACGGGTGTGCTGGTTCATGCCCATAGTCCAGTAAGAGGATACCTTTTTGTTAGGATCGGCATAGAGTTTGGCCAACTGCTCCAGATTCTTAGCCGGCACGCCGGATATTTCAGATGCCTTCTCTAGCGTATAGGGTGCAACCGAGGCGGCATACTCTTCGAAACTGATCTTCGACAGTTTGCCTTTAGCGGCGTTCTTAGCCGCCTTCTCAAGCGGGTGATCCGGACGTAAACCATAGCCGATATCCGTCGGGGTCTTGGTGAAGTTGACGTGTTTATCGAGGAATTCCTGGTTATAAGCTTTGTTCTGGATAATGTAGTTGGCAATATAATTGGCGATCGCCAGATCCGACTGCGGATGGAATACCATGCCGTTATCCGCCAACTCGAAGCAACGATGCTCATAGGTGGAGAGCACATGCACTTCGCAACCCGGCTTGGTCAGACGGGTATCCGTCAAACGTGACCAGAGGATCGGGTGCATCTCCGCCATATTGGCGCCCCACAGCACGAATGCATCGGCATGTTCCAGGTCATCGTAGCAACCCATCGGCTCATCAATACCGAAAGCGCGCATGAACGCACCCACAGCGGAAGCCATACAGTGACGGGCATTTGGATCCAGGTTGTTGGAGCGGAAACCGGCCTTCATCAGTTTGGAGGCGGCGAAGCCTTCCCACACTGTCCACTGACCGGAGCCGAACATACCTACCGAGGAGGTCATTTTATCGACCGGTTTACCGGCATTTTTCTCCATATCCTTCTTCAGTGCGACCTTCCAGTGCTCAGCCATCACATCGAAGGCTTCGTCCCAGGAAACCGGCTCAAACTTACCATCTTTCGCAAACTTTCCGCCTTTTTTACGCAACAGCGGTTGAGTCAGCCTATCCTCTCCGTAGAGGATCTTTGGCAGGAAGTAACCTTTGATACAGTTAAGACCCTTGTTGACGGGTGCATCCGGGTCGCCCTGGCTGGCAACCATCTTGCCACCCTTGGTTCCGACCAGAACAGAACAGCCGGTACCGCAGAAGCGGCAGGCTATTTTATCCCAACGAATACCGTCGGCATCCACGCCGTCGGCGGTTCCGGCATTGGCCACCTGGATGGCTGGCAGTGTCACACCCGCTGCCACGGCTGCTGCTGCAGCCGCATTGCTCTTTACAAAGTCACGCCTGGTTAGTTTCACTTCATTACCTCCTTATCAGCAGGTTCGTCCCCGCAATAGTGATAAATCATCACCGTATTAATTACACCGGTTACATCATTGAATTTGGCCATGGTGTCCGCCAAAGCGTCATCGCCTTCCCCTTCCAGGGTGACGATCAGCTTTCCGGCCTCAACTCCACCATGTACTTCGACGCCTTCGAACTCTTCTAAACGTGCCTGCACGACACCAGCCACCTCAGGCTTGGCATGTACAATGGCGCTGCATATATTCATTGTCGTTATTCACTCCTTAATTTACGCGGCTTGATCGCGCGGATCGTTTATTGAACAAAGGGTTACTGCGCGTATGGGGCAAACGGCAAAACAGGCGCCGCAGCCCGTACATGAATCGGAATCCAGCAGAGGCTTGGCCACCCCACCGACTTCCAGTTGAAATCGTATCGCTCGCTCATCACATGCCTCGGCGCAGGATCGGCAGATCACGGCGTTAAGCGAAAGGCAGGTAGATTGGATCAAGGCGAGTATCTTCCAGGGCGGCTCATTGGAGGCATCGTCGCGGACCAGCGCCCCATCCGGGCAAGCGGTCAGGCACGCTTCACAGAAATCACAACCGCCACGGGTAAAATCCATTTGCGGAAGTTTGCCGCGACCGACAACGATCAATTTGTCAGGACAGGCGCTGATGCAATCACCACAACCGCTACAGCGATCGACAAACTCCACCTCCGTCAGCGCCCAGGGAGGTCGAAAGAGAGACCTTTCCCCGGTAACATTCCCACTTAATAGCTGTGCACGACTGACGTTGTGTTCCATAAGCCCAAGCTTGAGAAAATAATCACCTACTCAATTAAAGGGCTTTATAGACCCGCCCCCCTTGACCATCGTTGACCTAGGTCAAGTTTTTTCTGAGCCCTCCGGTATTGTTGACCCATGTCAACAAATCCCCTGCATGAGGAAATAAAATATTTTAATCCCCATCAAAATATGCCTTCGATAGTCAGGCCGGCTGTGCGAAAATCAGCCGCCTGTTTTACCTGATGAAATACCGATATGACCGATCCGCAACCAACCGATTCCGCAACACGCCACACACCGTTGCACCCCCCGCTTCCTGTTCAACAAGACGAACGTATCCAGTGGGGCCAGCTCTATGGAATCAGTGACGCACTGGCTATCGCCAGCGCAGCCAAGGCGTTCTCCGGGGTCACAATGGTGGTTGCCGATGATGCACAAAAGGCAGCAAAGCTGGAGGATGGGTTACGATTTTTTCTTACCGACCAAACCATTCCTGTCTTTGCCTTCCCGGACTGGGAAACGCTGCCGTACGATATTTTCTCTCCGTTACCTGAACTGGTTTCCCAACGACTCCTGACGCTCTATCGCCTGGATAAGATGAAGCAGGCGGTATTGATCGTTCCCGTCAGCACCCTGCTGCAACGCCTGCCACCGAAAAATTATCTGCAGGCCAATACATTGATGTTGAAACCGGGCGATACCCTGTCGCTGGAGAGCATGCGTCGTCAGTTTGAACAGTCCGGTTATCTGTGCGTCTCGCAGGTGGTGGAGCATGGGCAGTTCACCATACGAGGTTCGTTGCTGGATATCTTCCCGATGGGCAGCCACACCCCATTCCGCATCGATCTTTTCGATGAGGAAGTGGAAAGCATTCGAACCTTTGACCCTGAAAGCCAACGTACGCTGGATCGTGTTAACGCCATCGAGATGCTGCCGGCGCGGGAATATCCCCTGGACGAGGCCGGTATCACCCACTTTCGCCAAGCTTACCGCAACAGTTTTGAAGGGGATCCCCAACGCAGCCTCATATATAGAGAGGTATCGAACGGCAACGCACCGGGTGGACTGGAATACTATCTGCCGCTTTTCTTTGAGCAGACAGCAACGCTGTTTGATTTTCTTCCGGATCAGTTACTGACTATTCGCACCACCGAAACCCCGGACTGGGCCGAGCAGTTTCTGCAACAGGTTCAGACCCGTTATGAGCAGCGGCGCTACGACCCGGAACGCCCGTTACTCGCCCCGGAACAGCTTTATCTGGACAGCGAACATCTGCAGGCAAATCTGAATCGGGGCCTGTCGATCTGCATCCAATCCAATGAAATAGCAGCACGCCAGAAGGGATACCGTGACTTCTTCAATTTCGCCACACGTCCTGCCGAGCCATTGAGTTTCCAGGCAAGGGCAGAACGCCCCGCCGCTGCACTGCATGCCTTCATCGCCCGTTCACCAGGGCGGATCCTGTTTATTGCAGAGAGTGCGGGACGCCGGGAAATGCTGAAAGAGACGCTAGCCAGCTACGATATCCGACCCAAGCACGCGCAAAGCTGGCAAGCATTTCTCGACGACGACCACCCAGTGATGCTGGCTGTCGCCCCGCTGGAGCAGGGAATCTGGCTGGATCAGGCCGGCCTGGTCATCATCACGGAGAGCCAGTTGTTAGGCGAGCGGGTTCGCCAGGACCGACGCCGAAAGGCCAAGCAGCGTGACTCGGATCAGATCGTTCGAAATCTGACCGAATTGAATATCGGCGCGCCGGTCGTGCACGAGGATCACGGTGTGGGTCGCTATCTTGGGCTACAGGTCATTGAAGTGGCTGGAATGAGCACTGAATTCCTCACCTTGGAGTATGCGCGCGGCGACAAACTCTATGTTCCGGTGTCATCCCTGCACCTGATCAGCCGGTATGCCGGTGCAACACCGGAAACGGCGCCGCTGCACCGTCTCGGCGGTGATCAGTGGGAACGCGTCAAACGCAAAGCGGCTGAAAAGGCACGCGATGTGGCGGCGGAGCTGCTGGAGATCTATGCGCGCCGCGCCGCCCACCAGGGCTACGCCTTTCCACCACCCGGAGAGGAGTATGAGGCCTTTGCCGCCTCATTTGAATTCGAGGAGACACCCGATCAATTGCAAGCCATCGAATCGGTGATAACGGACATGACTTCACCCCAGCCCATGGACCGGGTGGTATGTGGTGATGTGGGATTCGGCAAAACAGAGGTCGCCATGCGGGCGGCCTTCATGGCGGTCCAGGGGGGCAAACAGGTGGCGGTGCTGGTTCCCACCACCCTGCTCGCCCAGCAACATTTCGAGAATTTTTCGGATCGTTTTGCCGATTGGCCGGTTAAAGTCGAAAGCCTGTCCCGTTTCCGTACGGCGAAGCAGCAAAAAGTGATCATGGATGGTCTGGCAGCCGGCACGGTAGACATCGTGGTCGGCACCCACAAACTGCTGCAGGAGAGCATTCAGTATAAAAATCTCGGATTAGTGGTCATTGATGAGGAACATCGCTTTGGTGTGCGACACAAGGAGCGACTCAAGTCACTCCGTAGCGAAGTGGATATGTTGACACTCACCGCCACGCCCATACCCCGAACGCTGAACATGGCGATGTCGGGCATGCGCGATCTGTCGATCATCGCCACACCGCCCGCCGCGCGCCACCCGATCAAGACCTTTACCAGCCAATGGAACGATGCCCTGATCATTGAAGCCTGTCAGCGTGAGATCAAGCGCGGCGGTCAGGTCTATTTTCTGCACAACGAAGTCAGCACCATCGAAAACACCGCCAATAAACTGGAGAAACTGCTGCCCGGCACCCGCGTTCAGGTGGCTCACGGGCAGATGCGCGAGCGCCAGTTGGAAGAGATCATGCGTGATTTCTATCACCAACGCTTCAATATCCTGGTCTGCACCACCATTATCGAGAGTGGTATCGACGTTCCCAGCGCTAATACCATGATCATCAACCGGGCCGATAAATTGGGACTGGCACAACTGCATCAACTGCGCGGTCGGGTTGGACGCTCCCACCACCGGGCCTATGCCTATCTGCTCACTCCGCCGCCCGCAACACTTACATCTGACGCGAAGAAGCGGCTGGAAGCAATTGAATCACTTGAGGATTTAGGAGCTGGGTTCACCCTGGCCACTCACGATCTCGAGATCCGCGGCGCCGGTGAACTGCTGGGAGAGGGACAGAGCGGTCAGATACACGAAGTGGGATTCAGCCTCTACAGCGAACTGCTGGAACGTGCCGTTAAGGCGCTGAAAGCGGGAGAACATCCCGATCTCGATCGCCCGCTGGATCACGGAGCTGAAATAGACCTGCAACTCCCGGCCCTGCTGCCGGAAGATTATCTACCCGATGTGCATTCTCGCCTGGTGCTCTATAAACGGATCGCCAGCGCCGGCTCCGACGACGAGCTGAGAGAGTTGCAGGTGGAGATGATCGACCGTTTCGGTCTGCTCCCGGAACCGGCCAAGAACCTATTCGGCATCACCAGTCTGAAATTGAAGGCGAACCCGCTGGGTATTCGTAAAATCGAAGCGGGTCCTGTCGGCGGCCGCATCCTGTTCGATGGTCAACCGAAGATCGACCCGGGACAGATCATCCGACTGATTCAAACTCGCCCCAAAGAGTACAAATTGGACGGCGGCGAAAAGCTGCGCTTCTTCAAGGACCTCAGCGACCCACAACGGCGCATCGATCAAGTGGGGGCTATTTTGGACGAGGTCTGCGGATAGCGACCAAATACCCTCGAAGAGGCCATAGACGTCACAGTTGTAAAATGCCGGACTGCCGGCAATCAATTACCTCTATACATTTTTTCCTGTGAAAGGGACAATCTACGGCTGTTGAGAATCAATCGTTCATCCGCAAGTACACAATTTATGAAACTGGCCCGATTTGTTACAACACTGCTCATGCTCTCTGTCCTGACCACCTTTGTTCAGGCCGCGGAGGAGGCGCCCTGGTATGACGTTGAGCTGATCCTGTTCAAGCAGGGCGACCCCACCGCCGATCTCTCGGAAAATTGGCCCGAGGACCCGGGCAGCCCCGATTGGTCAAATGCGGTATCACTCAATCCAACACCGGCAGAAGAGCCGCTTCCACCCTACACCCTGCTGCCTCAATCATCCTGGAGACTGAATGCGGAATTCAATGCTCTGCGACGAAGCCGCGGCGAATTGGAACCCTTATTTCACCAGGCCTGGCGACAGCAGGTCGCCAGCAACACGGCGGCGGATGCCATCTATCTAGGACCGGATCTGCACCACCGTGACGATACCCCCCCCGCCCCATTCGAAGGCCTGATCAAGATCAATGTAAACCGCTACCTGCATGTAGCGCTGGATCTGTTATTGCGTGGCGCCAACAGCAATCTGCCCCCTGCCCCGTTCGATGCATTCAGCAGTCCGACCCAGGGCAGCATCCGCTTCCAAGGTACCCGGCGCATGCGCAGCGGTGAACTGCACTATATCGACCATCCGAAAATGGGTGCACTGATCCTGATCAGCCGCGTTGAGCTGCCGGAACCTGAGCCTGAGCCGCAAACGGTTCCCGATACGACGCCACAGACCGGGACCACCGCTCCCCCCGCAACCGACAGAACGCCACCTTCGGCAACAGACGAACAGACGCCTAAGCCTGCGGCAAACTGAGCCAAAGGCTAAGCAAACAGCGATATGAGCGGCTATTTCCTCCCTATTGGTTTACTGCTTGCCTTTTTCATCGCCTGGGTCTCCCCGGAGCCGGGGACGGCACTCCAGCATCAGGGGTTAATCCCCTGGATGGTGGTCACCATCTTCCTGGTCAACGGATACCAGACGGTGCTGAGTCAGATACCGACATCGGGAAAACTCTGGTCCACCGGCCTGATCGCTATCCTGATCAACCTGCTGATCAGCCCGTTTTTGGGTCTGGCAACCGCTTCGCTATTGGCGCTCCCCGCCGGCGCCGCCATTGGCCTGATTATCATCGCGACCGTTCCGTCGACTCTCTCCTCCGGCATCGTTATCACTCAACTTGCCAATGGCGACGGGCTCAAGGCGCTGTTTCTGACCATCCTGTTGAACCTGTTAGGCGTCTTTACCATTCCGTTCCTACTGCCGCTGGTATTGGAAAATGTGGGCAATCTGGAACTCTCCCCCTGGCCGCTGCTGAAACAGTTGATGATAATGATCTTGCTCCCCTTTGCCGTCGGAATGCTGGGCCGCCGAATCATCCAGCTCTCACCCCGGCACTGGTTGGTCCGCTACCTACCTTCCAGTTGCGTAATCCTCACAGTCTGGATGTTGGTCTCGGCTTCCAGCAGTACCCTCAAAGAGATCAGCCTGGTATTGATCGGCAGTATAATTATTGCCGCACTGCTACTACACGGGGCACTATTGCTGCTCTGTCTTGGATCACGTCGTCTGAACCAACCAGATCGCGAAGAATGGATCGCACTACTGTTCACGGCATCACAAAAAACATTGCCCGTGGCAGTCGGTGTATTGGCGGCACTCAATCAGCCAATAGGTGTGGCGCTGGTCGCATGCATCCTATTCCATTTCCTACAATTGCTGATCGATTCCATGCTGGCGGTGCGGTTAGCCAAGTCTGCTGCCGGGCTCGATTCTGTGTCATGATTAGCCCTAAGAATCATGACCCACATCCCAATGAAATGAATCAGCCTGGAACTCCCTTGCCGGGGGCGCTGTCCGAGCTTTACAGATGCTAATGCCCACCGGGCTCACACCATCCGAAGGATTATCGATGAAACCCATTAGAATTCACCTACTCACGCTGACCCTGCTCCTGAGCACACCGCTGCTTCACGCCGCCCCCGATGTCTTACTTAGCGAAAGCAGTGTCGTTGGCACCGTCAGCGGGAAGGACGTGCTGCTGTCGGATATCGAGAACCAAAAGATCAACGAATTGCGTATCCAATTGCATGACGCCCTACAAGAGGCATTCATTCAACATGCGGTTGGCCAATTGACCAGTGATTCGTCGGCGTACCAGTTACCCGCCCCGGTTGTGATCAACGATGACCAGATCGAAAGCTTTTATATGAAAAACAATCTACAGGGTCGCGGTTCTCTGGAGAAATTGGGACCTATGATCCGGGAGTACATGGAGGGGATGGCAAAGGCCCGGGGCCAAATCCAACTCTACCAGCGTGCCACCCTCCAGGGGGACGTCACCTCGAGGTTGGTCAAACCGAAAGAGATGTTGCTGAAATTGTCTGTGGACAGTGCCTATATTCGGGGTAACGACAAGGCCCAAGTGATGGTCATGGAGTTCTCGGATTTTCAATGCCCGTTCTGCAAACGGGCCCAGGCCACGGTCAAGCAACTAATCGAACAGTACGGTGATCAAGTCGCTTTCGGCTATCGCCACTTCCCGTTGGCATTCCACAAAGAAGCAGATGATGCCGCGATTGCCGTCGAATGCGCCCGGGATCAGGGAGGCTTCGAAGCAATGCATGATATTTTATTCAGTCAACCTGACAATCTTTCACGTACGGCACTGAAGGCGGTTGCCAAACGGGTCAAGCTGAAAGACCTGGAGCAGTTCGACAACTGCCTGGATAAAGATACCTATGCCGACCGCGTGGCCAACGACATGGCAGCCGGACAATCGGTCGGCATCACCGGGACACCCGGTTTTATTGTCGGTTTTCACAATCCGGATAACGGTACGCTGGAAGGCGAGCTGATATCCGGTGCCCAACCCGCCAACGTCTTTGTTAGCGCCATCGAAAAATATCTGAAAGGTCGTTAAACACCGATCCGCTCTTTGTATCGGCCACAATCCAAGATGCCCGGTTAACAACCGGGCATCTTGGTATTTAGTGTCCATAAACTACCGTATCGATTTACTCCGCCTTCTTGAGCGCAGTATTTTCACGCTCCAATTCATCGATTCTTGTTTCAAACCGCTTACAGATCTTGGATACCTCTTCCATGGGAACCATGGCAGGGATGTGCCTGGGACAGTTGACATCCCACGCCTTTAACGTGAACAGGATCACCTGCTCCACATCGGCGGGGTAACTTTTTACCAAAAGACGATTACTGAGTGCCGGATCGTTCTCCACCACGCCTGCCGTGCCCCACATCTCCACGCGACGGCTGCGGGCATAATCCATAAGGAAAAGGAAAGCGCGGGGATTCACCTCAAGGTTACAGGTGGTCACGTATTGCCGGCTGCCCCTGAAATCTGCAAAACCCAGGGTCTGGGAGTCCAACACTTGCAAAAAGCCGGCGCCCCGCCCCGATGCTGTACATAAGGCTGGCCATCCGCCGTGGCCGTCGCCAGATAGCATGTCCTGACTTATGAAATGAATTCAGCCAGGCTGGGTGTGATGGTTGTGGCCCAACCTCCCTCCGCCTCCTGCTCAAGAAATTCTACACGCGAACCCTTGCGTTTCTGCTCC
>NZ_JBNKFS010000005.1:0-202197 GCF_050289425.1 Sedimenticola sp.
TGTATCTGTTGCTCAAATCCGCTCTGCGGCGGGTGGTCAACTTCGCGGGGGGCTTTAATCTTACCGATCAGTTTGCTGATAAGGCTCATGGGCCGGTTTACCCTCCCACCAGTGGAACCAGTTTGACGAAGCTGACGCGGGTGTGGGGCGTGATCTCCACGATCTGCTCCAGCGTCTCGACCTGCTGATCGTCAACCAGGATAAAGAAACCGTTGCCAGAAAAGGCTTGGATAGCGATGTCGATCTGCTTTTGCGTGTCGATGGGCCGCCTCTTGCCCTTGGTCGCCCGATTGAGCATGGCTTCGGTATCCGATGGCTCAACCAGGGCGTGCCGGTATTCCGAGGCCTTGCGGTTATACAGGGCCACTTCCTGAATGACCCGTTCCGTGATGATGTCCTTCACGGTTACCCGGCTTTTTTCGAAGCTGAGTTGCAGCTCATGGTAGACACTGCCCAGTCCACTCTCGTCCCGGATATTGAGGATGTTTTCGTGCAACATGGTCGTCAGGCTCCACGTTTCTGTGTATGGGTGTTGGTACGCCAACGATGCGGTCGAGTCTGGCTGGGAAAACCGCGCACAGCCGCCGGATTCATCCGAGTGCAGGAGGGGTGTGTGCATCCTTTCGGAAGTGTGTTCCCTGGTGCCCTGAGAGACTAACAAACAATACTTTGATTGAGAAGTTGGCGGGTTTGCGCTGGGTGGGTATTGTGATGGAGTTATCTGGATAGATGAGGTACGGAAGCTGTTACTTCATGGACATCACCCGTTCGGATCGGTGTGGCGGGTGCGGTGATGGAGTGTATGAAAGCAGAGGGTAGATCGACATGAACGGCTGTATCATCGGCATCGACTGCGCCACCGACCCGAAGCGGGTGGGGTTGGCGCGGGGTTGGGCGACCGCCAACGGCCCGGTGGTGGATCGGCTGGGCAAGGTGGCGAAAGGCGAGTCGGTAGCGGATCGGGTGATCGACTGGATGGCCGATGCACCGCGGGTGTTACTGGCGATGGACGCGCCGCTGGGCTGGCCCGCCGCCCTGGGCGATGCCCTGGCTGTGCATCGGGCCGGCGGTTTTCTTCCGGTGGTGCCCAATCGCCTGTTCCGCCGTGACACCGACCGTTTTACCCATCGGCAGTTGGGCAAGCTACCGTTGGACGTGGGAGCGGATCGCATCGCCCGTACCGCCCATGCGGCGTTGTCGCTGCTGCACGAGATCGGTGAACGACAGCCGTGTGCTGTTCCGCTCGCCTGGTCGCCCGGATTCAGCGAGCCTGCAGCGGCCATCGAAGTCTACCCGGCGGCGGTGCTGAAAACCTCGGGGATGCGGTTTCAGGGTTACAAGGGTGCCGCCAATGCGGCGCAGCGGACGGGGATGGTTTCGTGGCTGCAGGAGCAGCTGGTGTTTGAAGTGGATACGGCCATCCTGCAGGAAGATGACGATGTGCTGGATGCGGCAATCTGCGTGCTGGCGGGTTATCATTTCCTGCAGGGTCTGTGCATGCCACCGACGGATGCGGATCTGGCCCGGCGCGAGGGGTGGATCTGGTTTCGGGGCGGTTGACGAGCGGGTATGCATTCCCATGCTCTGCGTGGGAACGTCTACTATCAGTGGAGCTATTCCAGCGAGCGGATTTATGCCCGGTTAGCCGGTATGGTGGTGGAGAAGGTTTGGTGATGTTCGGGTATGCATTCCCACGCGGAGCGTGGGAACGAGGGGGGCGAGGAACGTGGGAACGTCTGTGGAGTTATTTCTAAATTCGTGGGCTGGTGGCGTCTTTGGGCGCCGCTCATCCCCAATAAGGATACGGCTGTGCTGAAAGCGATTTTTCTCGATCTGGATGAAACCCTCTGCGATACCCGCAAGGCCACGGACTTGGCCAAGGCGCGGTTGGCCGAGACGGTGCATGCGCAGTTCGGTGTGGATGGCGTACTGTTTGCCAATCGCTATGAAGACGGTTTCTTTCGCCGCTGGAGCGATGCGCAGCGGGAACGTTATACGCCGATTATCAAACAACAGGGCGAGGATGCCTTTCGCATACAGTTGATCGAGGATCTGCTGGTTGAACTAGGCGCGCAGCGGGTGAACCAATCGGTCGCGCAGGCGCTGCAGCGTCAGTTCGACCGCGACCGCCTGGCGGCCCTGGAGTTCTTTCCGGGCATCGAGGAGTTTCTGGCCGAGGCCCGCCAACTGTTCACCACCGTGGTGATCACCAACGGCCCGGTGTTTTCCCAGATCCCGAAGATCGAGGCGGTCAACCTGGCGGCCCATGTGGACCACATCATCATCGGCGGCCAGGAACCGGAGGAGAAGCCGGCGCGCTCCATCTTCGAAAAGGCCCTCAAGCTGGCTGATTGCGAAGCCCACGAGGCGATCCACGTGGGCGACAGCCTGGCGGCGGATATCGCCGGTGCCCACGGCAGTTGTATCACTTCGGTCTGGGTGCAGCATCAACAGCCGCTGGATGCCGAACTCGGCATCACCCCCCACCATACGGTGCTGCACCCGAGTGAGATCCCGGCCCTGATTCGTCAATTGCACCAGGATTAATTCGGTCGCCACGCCTTAACGTGGTACCTTTCCCGCCTTTCAACCCGCCCCTCAAGCGTACGCAATCGTAACGAAAGACCATTGCTGTCCCAAAAAACCTTGTGCTGGTTTTTATGACTCATTAATTATTAGTGGTATTAAAAACAACAACGAAGCACGAAGATATGAAGTGTAATTTAGCGCGTCCCTTCTCCCTTTGGGAGAAGGACAGGATGAGGGGGTATGATAGTTAATAAGTTACCCTATTCAATCCCCTCACCCCAACGCCCTCTCTGAGGGCGAGGGCGTTTACGGGACAGCCGTGAAGAAGGATAAGAGATGGCCCTGAAGCCGACCATTTACAAATTCAACATCAGCCTGTCGGATATCAACCGCCACTATTACGACACCCTGAACCTGACGGTGGCGCAACACCCGTCGGAGAACCCGGAACGGATGATGGCGCGGGTACTGGCTTATTGCCTGAATGCCCAGGAGTCACTGGCCTTTACCAAGGGGTTGTCGGAACCCGACGTGCCGGATATCTGGTTGCGTACACTGGATGATCAAATCGCGCTATGGATCGATGTCGGCGAACCGGCCGTCGAGCGGATCAAAAAAGCCACGCGGTTGGCGCAAACGGTCAAGGTCTACAGCTTCAATGCCAAATCCGATGTCTGGTGGGAACAGTCCAAAGGCAAATTCGCCCTGCTGCCGGTTTCGGTATTTCGTTTCGACGCCAACGCCATCGACAAGCTGGCCGGACTGGTGCAAAGGACCATGACACTGTCCGTCACCATCACCGGCGATTCCGCCTACGTGGCGACAGATGCCGGGGAGTGCGAAGTGGAGTGGTCGCCGCTGCAGACTGTTTAACCCTGCCGGTTGGCGTCGCACGAAAGGTTTCCAGGCGATTTTTGTAGCAGTAGTTAGCGGAGTGTTCTTGCTCAATGCTTCGTTTAAAGCTATTCTTTATTCGCGATTCACGAATAGCGAATAAAGGATGAATCTAAAGCCGCAAGATGTTTTGGTATTGCTCAAGCTGGTTGCCATGGGGCACCAGGCTTGGGCCTATCATCGCCTGGCCCTGGAGCTAGGCATGAGTCCGTCCGAGGTCCACGCGGCGATAAAGCGGGCATTGGCGGCCAATCTCGCGCTGCAGGAAGGGGATCGTGTTGTTCCGAATACGCGAAACCTGGAGGAGTTTTTGGTGCATGGATTGCGCTATGTGTTTGTTCCGGAACGCGGTCAGATGTGCCGGGGTATGTTGACCGCGCATGCAGCGCCACCGCTGGCCACGCACTTTGTCCCGGATGCGGAACCGCCCCCGGTGTGGCCATCGGTTGACGGTGAAGTAAGGGGGATGCAATTTTCGCCGCTCTATAAGTCGGCCCCTGAGGCCGCCGGCCGTGACCGGCAATTGTATGAGCTATTGGCGCTGGTTGATGCAATACGCGGCGGCAGGGCAAGAGAGCGTGAATGGGCGATCAGGGAGATACGTGAGCGGATGGAACGCTATGAGAAGAGTGCAGAATCCTAACCTAGAAATTATCGAATTGGCAGTTACTCGCTTGGGTGCCTTGGCCGAAGAGATGGTTTTTGTCGGCGGCTGTGCCACCGGTTTGTTGATCACCGATGTAGCGGCGCCACCCATACGCGTCACGCGCGATGTCGATACGATCGTCCAGGTGGCTACTTTGGCCGAATATCTCCAACTGTCGGACAGATTGCGCCAACTTGGTTTCAGGGAAGACACGAGTGAAGGCGCGCCATTGTGCCGCTGGATCACGCAAGGTGTAATTCTGGACGTAATGCCAACCGATGGCTCTATCCTGGGATTCAGTAATCGTTGGTATGCCCAAGCTGTAGAGCATGCGGTGCGCATGGCTTTGCCGTCGGGTAAGTCGATTCGGATGGTGTCGGCACCCTATTTTCTGATTAGCAAGCTGGAAGCCTTCGACGGACGTGGCCAAGGTGATTACCTGATGAGTCATGATATCGAAGATGTTGTTGCCGTATTGGATGGCCGGTCGGAGCTTATAGACGAAGTAGCCGCTGTTGATCCGCTGTTGATCCGCTATTGGTTCAGGTGCTGGCGGAACGATTTGATGGCTTGCTACAGGCGCGTCGTTTTGTTGAATCCATTCCAGGTCACATGCCAAACGACCCGATAAGTCAGGGGCGCGTCCCGTTAGTTGTGAACAGGATAAAATCGCTGGTAAAAATGCCCTCGCTTATTGGTCAGTAAGGCTGAGTTTCCGGCTTAACGCGGCGGATCAATCTGCCGGTTGATCTAGCCGTTGATGCGGAACCAGCCGGCCACGCTGTAGCGGTCGCGGTCGGCGGCCAGCACTTCATGAGGAAACGCTTCGCTGAGAAAGATCACCAAGGCGCTGAAACTGGATGGCACCTTGGTGATCTTATTGCCGTTGTTGAGGATCTACCTATCCAATGTCCCCATCACCGCTTCCGGGTAGCGCGTGCCCCAGGCGATATCATTGGGCAAGGCATTGGATATCTGTTCCAACTCTTCCTGGGTCAGGACGATATCCACCGCCGCCGCATTCTCTTTGAGTCGATCGGGATGGCGGGTGCCGGGTATCGGCACATAGTGTTCGTTCTGGTGAAGAATCCATGCCAGTGCCAGCTGCGCGGGGGTGCAGTGCTTGCCGGCGGCCAGCTCCTTGATGCGTTCCACCAACGTCAGGTTATGGTGAAAGTTCTCTTCCGAGAAGCGCGGGTTGTTCAACCGCCAATCGTCCGGATCCAGATCGGCGCGGCTTTGGATGGCCCCGGTCAGGAAGCCTCGCCCGAGGGGACTGTAAGGAACCAGACCGATGCCCAGCTCCTGGCAGGCGGGCAGGATGGCCGCTTCCAGATGACGGCTCCATAGCGAGTATTCGCTCTGCAAGGCGGCGATGGGGTGAACGCTCACGGCACGTTTCAGGGTGTCGACGCCGGCCTCTGACAGGCCCAGGTAAAGGATCTTGCCGGCCTTGACCAAGTCGCTCATGGCGCCGACGGTCTCTTCGATGGGGACGTTGGGGTCCATCCGGTGTTGGTAGTAGAGATCGATATGCTCGACGCCCAGGCGTTGCAGGCTCGCATCGCAGGCCTGTTTGACATAGTCGGGGTGGCCGTTGACGCCGAGGAAATCACCCTGGTCGTTACGCAGTACTCCGAACTTGGTGGCCAGTACGATCTGCTCCCGTTGTTCCGGGTGTTGTTTGAAGTATTTACCCAATAGCACTTCATTGGTTTTGGGGCCATAAATGTCCGACGTGTCCCAGAATCGCACGCCGAATTCGTAAGCGGTGGAGAGGGTGTCGAGTGAGTCGGCCTCGTTGCGGCTGCCATAGAAATCTGACATGCCCATGCAGCCAAGTCCGACGCCGGAGACGGTCAACCCTTCTGTTCCCAGTTTTCGTTTGTTCATGCGTACTCCTGTCGTTTGCATTGATGGTTTGCGATGTTGTTGATGGGTTGGGAATGGATGGATCGAATTCCCAATCGCTCATGGTGCAAACAGTCTAGGGGCCGGCGAGGGCGGTGGATTAGATGGATACTCTAAAGTTCTTGCCTATTCCTACAATTGTTGGCGTTCGGCGCTGAATTTTCCAGGTTTGCCATGCCATAATCCGTCACAGTCGATCGAAAGGATAATGCGGAATATGACGCAAGAAAATTCATTGGCCGCGCAGCTATTGGCGCTCATGCCGGAGCCAGGCGTATGGGTCACCGATGTGCCTCACATGAGCCTGGTAAGAAGTGATGAGGCGATGACTGAGCGAGCCCCGGTGATGTACGAACCCTGTATCTACATCGTTGTGCAGGGTCGAAAGGTGGCGCATTTGGGGGACGAGAGTTTTGTCTACGACGCCCTCAACTATTTGGTGTTGTCGGTGCCGCTGCCGCTGGATTGCCAGGTGCTGGATGCCAGCCGCGAAACTCCCTACCTGGCGGTTAAGATCGGCATCGATACCCAACTGCTCGATGAGCTCTCCCAGGAGATCGACGCGTTTTCAAGCACGGCCGCTTCGGCGGCGCAGCGGGGGATATTTGTCTCCTCTTTGGGCGAGGATATCAAATCGACATTGGGTCGACTGCTCTCCTATGTGGGCCAACCGTCCAGTGCCCGGGTGTTGGGCAGTCTGGCTATCAAGGAGTTGCTGTTCCATGTGTTACACGGTGCGCAAGGGGATCTGCTGCGGGCGTTTGCCTATCGGGATAGACACAACTTTCAAATCGCTCGGGTGATCAATTACATTCAAAGTAACTATTCAGCGAGTCTGGAGGTGGCGGCGTTGGCGGACAGGGCCAATATGAGCCCCTCTTCGTTTCACAGCTATTTTAAGGCGGTGACCAGTTCGACGCCGATCCAGTACATCAAGGCGATTCGTCTGCACGAAGCGCGGCGGCGGATGCTTTATGACAATCAGTCCGCCAGTGATGCGGCCTATCATGTCGGCTACGCCAGCCCTTCCCAATTCAGCCGGGAATATCGCCGTATGTTTGGTGTGCCACCCAGTGAGGATCGGCCGGTTAGCGAAGCCGAGCGCTGATGTCCGGGTCTCTTTAACGCGGCGGATCAATCTGCCGGTTGATCGAGCCGTTGATGCGGAACCAGCCGGCCACGCTGTAGCGGTCGCGGTCGGCGGTCAGCACTTCATGAGGAAACGCTTCGCTGAGAAAGATCACCATGGTGCCGAAGGCGGGCACCACCTTGGTGATCTCATCGCCGTCGTCCGGGGCGTACAGTACCAGTTCGCCGCCCTGTCCCGGTTCCCAGCCCATGTTCAGATAAGTGACCAGTGTCAGCACCCGATTGGATTCGCCGCGAAAGGCGTCCAGATGTTTTTTGTAGAAGTCACCGGGGTGGTAGAGGGCGAAGTGGCTCTCAAATGAAAACAGGCCGAGGAACAGGCGCCGGTTGAGGTAGCGTTTCAGGCGTGAGGCCCAGTCGAATCAGAGGGCGGCGTTGGGATGTGCGTCGTCCATCCAGAAAATCTTGTCTCGACGGATAAACGGGTTTTGGTCTTGCTCCAGACCGCGACCGATGCGTGCCTGATGAAAGCGCTCCTCCTCCAGCAGGCTCAGGTACTGTACCAAGCTGTTGGAGATGTGGGTCGGCAGTCCCGCAGGGAGAATGATATAGCCCTGGGATTCGATACCAACGGCGATGCGCTCGAACAGGCTGTCGTCCTCGGGTGGAATCTCGGTGGGGAAATCATCGATGTGTTGAATCAAGCGGGCGGCGCTCAAAAGAGGGGATCGGTTCCCGGCGTCTGCTGCCGGGCGGTGTTTAGAGTGGCTTATTCTAGGGCCGAATGCCGCTTTGCGCTAGCAATTTAAAATGCATTAATAACAATGTCTTATGTGTTCGTTGTAGCTGAATGGGAACACGCGTGGGACGGTGTGGCAGGATGGGGATGAATCGGGGGAGGCAGGACCTCCCCGTCAAGCATAGATCAGGAGCAGGAACCACAGCAGAAGCCGGGGCGTTCCGCCTCTTTTTTCTCTTCGGCAGTCTCTACCTGGATATTTACGTTGATTGCAGTAGCTTGCGTCGGTTGGTCGTCACCGGCGCTGGCTTCGGGGGTTGTCTGTTGGCTATCTTCACTCATTTTGTGCTCCATCTTTATCTCTGGTGATAAACTTGGCGGCTAGCATAGGGGCTCGGGGCAGGCGGCTCCTTGTCCTGGCTCAATTTTGCCGTAGCCGGGTAAAGCTATTAACACGCTGGGGGGCGTCCACATGATGGAAAAACAGTTTCAGGCATTCGTTCTGCTTGGTTTGGTTTCAGGTCTGATCTGCAGTTTCGGCGGGCCCTACCTGCCGGATATCAAGTGGCTGGGCGATGCCTGGCCGGGCGTGGTGTTGGGACTGTTTTTGTTCTATGCCGGTCGCTATATCGCCAACCGGGATGCGCGCAAGGCGCTCTCGGCGCTACTGGTGACGGTATCGGTCGGGGTTATCGGCTGGCGTCTGGCGGTCAAGGTGGGTACCGATTCGGGGCTGGATGAACACTACCTGTATGCCGTTTGCGGTGTGGTGGGGGCCGGCTGCGTGGCCCTGGGTCTGCTCTACGCCTGGCGTATTCGTTCCGGCATCCTGCCGTTTGTCCTGATCATCACATCGGCCGGTGCGCTGGGTGGGTTCCTGTTCTATCTACTGGAGCTGGCCAGCGGGATCAGCCAGGTCCGCAGTGATCATTTGTGGACCACCCTGCTGTTCGGTACCTGGCAGACCGTGTTGTTTGCCGGGGCTTCTTACGGTCTGCGCTTTGCAACCGCCAAGTAATCATTTTTAGCTGATTGACGGGACGGCATCGCCCGGATGCCGTCCCGGATCACTTAGCCGTGCATGCCCACCTTATAACGCCCCGGCGCCATGCCGAAGGTTTTACCCAGGCGGTTCCAACTGTTGGTCTGGGCGATCGCCAGGGTCAGGTTGGCGATCTCCTTCTGGCTGAAGTGTTGCTGCATCTGTGCCATGAGTTCGTCCGATATTTCATTGTCGGCGAGCAGGGTCACCTTCTCGGTCCAGGCTAATAGGGCCCGCTCCTTGTCACTGAAAAACGGCGTCTCTTTCCAGACGCAAAGCGCATACAGTCGCTGCTCGGATTCGCCGGCGGCCGCCGCCTCCAGGTGGTGCATCTCGACACAATAGGCGCAGCCGTTGAGCTGGGCCGCCCGCAGTCGCACCAGTTCCAGGAGCCCGGGATCGAATGGCAGGGTTTTTAGGTAGGCTTCCACATCGCCCATGGCGCTATATAGGCCCTGGGGGATATCGGCGGGTCGGATTCGTTCAGTCATTGGGGGTTTTCCTCTGGTGTTGTTGAACTGTGCCCCGATGTTAAATATGCTGCTTAAACGCGTATTGGAAATTTGCGACACCCCTTTCAATGGATCTGCCAACCGGATGACTCTTCCATGCCGTCACACGCCGAACCCGATTCACTGAGGCACTTGGGCTTTCGTATGTATGCCCCCTCACCAACCCTTGCGTCGGTGGTGCAGTGCTATTGGCAGGTGCGGTGTGCGCTGAAGGGCGAGGAAGCCGCGGTCGAGTACCTCTACGCCAAAGGGGGGATGGGCATGGTGTTCAATTTTGCCGATACGCCTCACTTTGACGGTTCCCCGATGTCTGCCCCGGCGCTGTTTGATGGTACCAACAGCGGTGCCAAGCGTTTCTCCGCCACCGGTACGGTGCATATTCTGGGGGTACGGTTTCACCCCGGCGGCGCCTACCCGGTAACCGGTATTCCGTTGCATGAGCTTGCCCATGCGCCGTTGGCGCTGGATGAGCTCGTGTTGGATGTGGGTGGGAATCTGTACGCAACGTTGTGTGACTGTCTCGATACCGAACAGCGTATTGGCCTATTGGAGCAGTGGTTGTGGGGGCGAATCGAAGCGCGCCAGGGGTTGCATGCCACCACCCGGGAGGCGTTGGGGCAATTGCAAGCGCAACAGGGCCGTATCGAAATCGGCACGCTCTGTGATCAGTTGGCTATCGGTCGCCGCCGCTTGGAGCGGCGATTTAAGCGCGAGATCGGGATCAGCCCGAAATATTACGCCCGGCTGTTGCGTGTCGAGCAGGCGCGCCAGTTACTGAAACAGCCCGTTCTGTCAAACCTGGCGGATGTCGGGTACGGCGCCGGCTTTTACGACCAATCCCACTTCAACCATGAATTCAAAACCTTGGTGGGGTTGACGCCCTATGCGTACCGGGAGCGCAAGCGACTGGTGCCCGCGGCGTCGTTTCAGGCGGCTGCGAACTGAGTGCGTAACCACTCCCGCGGGGATTGCCCCAGGTGTGCCCGGAAGCTGCGCGACAGGGCGCTGGCACTGCCGTAACCCACCACGTCCGCGACATACTGCACCGGCTTGCCCTGGCGTAGTAGGGATTGGGCGACAGTGAGTCGCCACTCACTCAGGTAGGCCCCCGGCGTAGTGCCCACCACCTCCCGGAAACGATTGGCGAAACGGGCGCGAGACAGATTGGCGCGCTCGGCCAGCGTCTCCAGTGACCACTCTTTTGCCGGTTCGGCATGCATGGCGTTGATCGCCTTGGCCAGTCGCTCATCGGCCAGTCCGGCCAGCAGGCCCACCTGCAAGCGGTGTTGATCCATCAAGTCCCGCAGTACCAATACAATAATGACCTCCATCATACGGTCCAGGATCGCTTGCTGGCCGCAATGGTGTTCCGCCGCCTCGATAAACAGCAGCGACAGGGCCCGTTCCAGCGCCGGGATATCTGTCAGGCGGATCACCACCACCTCCGGCAGGGCACGGGCCAGCGGGTTGTTCAATCCCATGCCGAATTCGAACGAGGCACACACCGTCTCGACCTGGTCGTCCTGCGGCATCAGGTGATGCGCGGTGGGATTCATGTAGAGAAACAGGGTGGGCTCATCGAACTGGAGGGTGGGGTGGGTATCGGATTGCACCTGCAGACGGCCCCGTTGCAACAGGTGGATATAACCGACGCCGGCCTCCCGGTCGAAGCCGGCGGAGTGACACAGGGGGCCGGTTTGAAATACCCGGGCCTTGAGTGAAAAACACTTCAGCAGGTCTACCAGTCGATCGCTCATAATGATACTCAAAGTATAAAAATTGATATGAATTGATACCTATCGTAGTCGTTTCGCTGTCAATATCAAGCCGTGCCCCAAGGGCGCGGTTTATTTTTTTCATCGACCATAGAGAGGATTCATCATGCCACGCATAGCACCGATCCAACTGGATAAGACCGATTCCACCACCGCTGCCACCCTGCAGGCGGTCCGGGCCAAATTGGGTGTGTTGCCCAATATGTTCACCACTATTGCCCATGCTCCCGCCGCCCTGAACGGTTATCTGCAACTCGCCGAGGCGCTTGGCGCGGGGCGTCTGGATGCCCGGCAGCGGGAGTTGGTGGCGATAGCCGTCGCCCAGGAGAACAGCTGTGAATACTGCCTCAGTGCCCATGCGGCGCTGGGCAAGGGGGCCGGGCTTCAGCCGCATGAGATCCAGCAGGCGCGACAAGGCCAGGCCGAAAAGGGTGCCGATGCGGCCCTGCTTGAGTTAGCGCTTACTGTCGTGCGCCACCAGGGCGGCATCAGTGACGATCATCTGGCGGCGGCGCGAAACGCTGGTTTGGATGAGGGCCAGATCGTCGAGGTGGTGGCCCATGTGGCACTCAACGTACTGACCAATTACCTCAATCGGGTAGCCGGGACGGTGGTCGATTTTCCCCGGGTTGAACTGTCGGCGGCAGCGTGAAGGTTGGGCTCGCCGCTAAATCACAACAGGAGAAGCGCGATGAATACAGGCTATAAATGGATGCTCACGTCAGCCCTTATCTGTGCCGGCTTGATTGCCGCCCCAGTTTCGGCGGCGGATAAGGGACAAAATATCGGTGCCGCCGTGTTTGATGCCAAGGGAAACCTGGTGCAACCGGAAGGTTTTCGCGAATGGGTGTTTATCGGGGCGCCGCTGACACCGAATGGCTTGAATAACGGGGCGGCCGGGTTTCCCGAGTTTCACCACGTCTATGTCAACCCCGATGCCTTTGCGGTGTACCAGCGTACCGGTACTTTTCCCGATGGCACGGTGGTGGCCAAGGAGCTGGTGCTGCTTAAACCGGGCTCACATCAGGACGGCTCTTTGGACGCGCCATCGGGACGCGGCTTCTTTGCCGGCCAGTACAACGGTATGGATGTGATGGTGAAAGACAGCAAACGTTTCAGCCAGACCAATGGCTGGGGCTTCTTTAACTTCGGCCATCATGCCCCGCCCTATAGCAAAACCTCGACAGCGGCGCCGCCCGCCAGTTGTGCGGCCTGCCACCAGGCCAATGCCGAGAAAGATATGATGTTTACCCAGTTCTACCCGATATTGCAGTAACGCGTCGCGGGGGAGGGCGGCCGTTTGGCCGCTCGCCCATCGGCAGCCCGGGTGGTTGGGCTGGTAGGTGGACCGGCAGGTTTAAAGCCAGCCATTCAACCGCACGGTATGGGCCACCAACAGTACCAGTGCACTGTAGATAGCGGTGTTCTGTACAAAGGTCAGGGCCAAGTCGCGATGGATATGTTTTTCCAGCGCCTTGCTGGCCTCTGCCCGCTCTTTTTCCGGCAGCGCTTCCAGCGCCGCCCACTTCTCTTTGCGCAGGCGAACCTGATCCACCGCCTGGGTCATGCAGACTGCCAGGATCGCGATGCCGATCCGCTCGGGCGTCAACAGAAAAAAATGGGCGCCCAGCCACCCCATCAGGGTGTGCATCATGATATTCCACAGCATAATCGTTTCCCGGTAAGCGTTGGGTGGGGCGCAGTCTGCATGCCGACTGCGGGTTCGTCAACGCAGGTACTCGTCGCGGCCGGCAAAGCGGAAGGCTTGCCGGTTCTCATGCAACAGCGCACGGGCGTGGCGTGGCAGGGGGATGTCCATGGTCTGGCCCAACACTTCGGCCGCCTGGATAAACCGCTTGGCGCTCAGTCGCGGTATACCGCCGTCAAAGGCAAAGGCGACGCAGTTGCCGTCCGGTATGCTGAGCGTCACCACCTGCCGGTCAAACACCGTTTGCAGGGACTCATTCAGCGCGTGGTGGGTCAGGCTGCTCTTCAACCAGTAGTTGCAGACCAGTATGCCGCCTGGTTTCAGCGCGCGGCGGCAGGCGGCCAGGAAGTGCTGGCGCGCCTGCAGTTCATTCATCCCTTCACTCATATAGAGGTCGGTCAAGAGTAGGTCGGTCGGCGTTGGGGCGCGGTTCAGGTATTCCCAGGCGTCGGCGCTATGCAGACGCAGTCGTCGGTCGTCGGGCAGGCCAAACCAGGTTTGAGCCAGTTCAATCACCTTGGGGCGCAGCTCCACCGCCTCGATACGGCAACCGGGCTGGTGGGCCAAAAGCGCCTGGGCCACGGCCCCGGCACCGAGCCCCAGCAAGGTGCAGTAGCGGATCTCTTTGGTCAACAACAGACCGAGCATCATCACTTGGGAGTAGCCGTGGCAGAGGCGTGCCGGGTCGCGCAGATCAATGCAGCTTTGCTCCACCTCGTTACCGAAACAGAGCATGCGCCGCTCGGCATCTTCATGCACGGTCAGGCTGCCCCATGCGTCGCGGCATTGGTGAAGTGGTGGTCCGGTCTGGGGCATGGGCAATCACAGTGGTGTGGGGAGCTGGAATAGTAGCAGCAGTTGGTGAGTGTCGAAATGGATCTTGTACCTTACTGCCGGCAATGAGCGCGGAGAGATCAGTTTGAAGGTTCATAAATTATGAACTATAGTTCACTAATTATGAACTATTGATGGGTGGCCTCATGAGTTTGCTCGGAGATGCACTGTTCACCACCACGCAGCAGAGAGTGTTGGGGTTGCTCTATGTACAGCCGGGGAAAAGTTTTTATACCAAAGAGATTTTACGCCTAACCGGAATGGGTGTAGCCACTATCAAGCGAGAGCTGGACCGTATGGTGACAGCCGGTATTCTGACGCTTACGAAACGCGGCAATCAACATCATTACCAGGCCAACCCTGACTGTCCTATTTACAACGAACTGCGCGGTGTGGTGAATAAAACATTCGGTATGGCGGATGTGGTCAAGTCCGTGTTGACGCCATTGGCAGATTCGATAGAGTGGTCATTCATCTTCGGTTCGGTCGCCAGCGGCACGGAGCGAGTTGGAAGCGATATCGATCTGCTGGTCGTCGGCGATGTGGGCTTTGCCGACCTGGCCGGCGCACTGTACTCGTCCCAGGGATCTTTAGGTCGCGAAATCAATCCCAAAATCTACCGCCGTGAGGAATGGATTCAAATGCTAACGGACAAGGATGCTTTTGTAAGAGAGATATTGGCCAAACCAAGGATAGATATCTTGGGAGATGGGCATGGGCTTAGATAATCTGCTGGATATCTCACTGGAAAAGGTTGTCCCGGATGCGGCAGTGGTTCGTCGCCTATTGTCGGCGGCAGCACGCAATCTGTCCGATGCACAGGTTATTGAAATTAGCATAGAGAATCGTTTTGATGCGGCTTATAAGGCAATTATGCAGATCGCCAATGCCGCTTTGCAGGCAAACGGTTACCGTACGCTGACCAGTAAGCCGGGACATCATATGACGATGATTCAGACCCTGAGCCAGACGATGGGAGTGAGTAAGGAGACGGTGATTGTGTTGGACGCGTTAAGAAAACAGCGCAATGTTGCCGACTATTCCGGTGATACGGTGACGGAGAGTGCCCTGGCTGAGTGTCTGGTTCAGGCTGATCTTCTGCAGCAGCGGGCCATAGACTGGATGAAGGTCAATATGCCGGAATGTTTGCGATGACGCGGTATGCGACGATTCACTCGTTAGGCGCTGCGGCTGTTGGGTGGCGCATGGCAACCGCATGAGCATCTGGGAAAAAAGCCTGCTGCTGATTTTGCTGCGCCAGCAGTTGGAGAGCGAGCGCACGACCGATTGGCAAGTCCTGCATCGACGGGATCGCGGCTGGGCGTTGGCGCAGCCCGGGCAACCCCCCTGGCAACTGTTGCGTGGCTGGTTGCAGCAGCAGGGGGTATCGCCAGCTTCAGGTGCCACCCTGTTCATCTATGGCATCGGCGTGGCGGCCTTTATGTTGGGTTTTGCCCTGATGGCGGGGTTGCTGGCCTATCAACCGTTCCAGCGCATCAACCTGCTCTGGTTTCTGCTGATTGCGTTGTTCCTGCCGTTTGTCTGGTGGCTGTTGGCGCTCTTTTTTACCGGCGCCCAGGTACCGTTTCCCCTGCGTACCCTGTACGAGCATCGATTGCCCCAGGGCCGTTTCCTGATTCCACTCAGCGCGTTGTTGAGGCAGACCGTGGTGGCATTGGGGCAGCATCTGTCGCTGCTGTTTGCCGGCGGTATGCTGATCGCCTTCCTGCTCTATCTGCTGCTAACCGATCTCGCCTTCGGCTGGTCGTCCACCCTGGATCTGGGCAACGACCTGATTCACCAGATTACCGCCACGCTGGCCTGGCCCTGGCAAAACCTTTGGCCGGACGCGGTTCCCTCGATGGCGTTGATTGAGCAGACCCACTATTTTCGCGCGGCGCCGTTGGCGGTTGAGCAACCGGTGTTGTACGGCCAGTGGTGGCGTTTTCTGCTGATGTCACTGCTGGTTTATCTGCTGCTGCCCCGGCTGGCGACCGCGGCTTGGGCGCGCTATCGGTTGTCCCGGATGCAGGAGCGGGTACGGCAGAACGATGCCCTGATCAGCGGTCTGTGGCAGCGTCTCACCAGCGAGCTGATCGACCAGGAGGCGGAGCCGGTGGAGCAGCGTGAGCCGTCCGGCCAGGCGGTTGAGCCGGCTACCCACCCGGACCGTTACGCACAGATTATCTGCTGGGGGGTGTGGCCGGATACGTTGCTTGGTGCGTTACGTGAACAGTTACTGCGCGATGGCACCGAGACCCGGTGGATCGCGGTCGATAGTGCCACCACCCAGGATGCGTCGTTGGCCGCGTTGGACGGCTTGCCGGACCAACCCCTGTTGTTGTTGTGTAAAGGTTGGGAACCCCCTACCGGCGAGCTCGCTGATCTCTGCCAGGGGTTGGCGGGGCAACGCAGCCGGCTGTTCCTCTGGCCGGTGCCACTGCCCGGGATGAGTGAGGCGCGACAGCGTAACCTGATCCAGTCCTGGCAATCCTTCATGCGCCAGTTGCCCGATTCTGTGCACTTGACCAGCGGTCATTTACCGCAAGCGGTGATGCATGGCTGAGCATCCGGTGCTGGCGGTGGTGGGACACCCCAACAAGGGCAAGTCGTCGGTGGTGGCGGCGCTCACGCAAAACGATCAGGTGAAGATATCGCCGCTCTCCGGTACCACCCGGGTGGCACAGCGCTTCTCCCTCAAGCTGGATAACCAGGTGGTCTTTGAATTGGTGGATACGCCCGGGTTTCAGCGTGCCGGCAAATGCTTGGGCTGGTTGAACGAGCAATCGGTGGCGGCCGACCAGCGGCCGGCGCGGGTGGCTGAATTCGTTAGCCGCTTTACGGGTTCGGGGCAGTTCGTCGATGAGGTGGAACTGCTCACGCCGATTATCGAGGGCGCCGGCATCATCTATGTGGTGGATGGCTCTCTGCCCTACAGCCCGGAATACGAAACCGAGATGGAGATACTGCGTTGGACCGGGCGGCCGCGCCTGGCGCTGATCAATCCGATCGGCGGCGACCGGTATGTGGAGCAGTGGCAACAGGCACTGAATCAATATTTCAGTCTGGTGCGGCTGTTCGATCCGCTGCACGCCACCTTCGATCAACACCTGCAGCTGCTGCGCACCTTCGGTGAACTGGAACATCACACTAGTCCCTTGTTTGAGCGGGCGATAGAACAGTTGGAGCGCTATCGACAGTTGAAGCTGCAGCAGGCGGCACGGATCCTGGTGGAGAATCTCTATCAACTGCTCAGTTATCAGCAGTCAAGCAGTCGCCTGGAGCAGGCGGCGCGCGATCAGTTGGAGGCGTTGTTGCCGGATGAACTGGCCCGTTTTAACCAGCAACTCAACCGCCTGGAACGGGAAGGCCAGCAGCAGTTGCAGGCGCTGTTCCTCTATCACCAGTTGGAGTCGGATATCCACCGGTTGGAGGTGCACCAGAGCGAATTGATGGACACTACCCAGTGGTCGCTTTGGGGGTTGCAGAAAAACCAGTTGGTACTGGTCAGTGCCGGCGCCGGTGCCGCGATCGGTTTGTTGGCGGATGCCGGATTGGGTGGCGCCTCGCTATTGGCCGGTGCCATTGGCGGCGGTGTGGTGGGCGGTCTCTCCGGCTGGTTCGGATTGGATTGGCTTAAGCAGCGTTTGCCATCCTGGCTGCAGTTCAGTGCCGAAAAGCACCTGCTGGGTCCGGTCAAAGATCCCAACTTCGCCTTTGTGATCCTGGGGCGCGCATTGAGTCACGCGCGGGCGATGCTCGCCCGTAGCCATGCCGACCGTGACCGCCTGGCCATCCGGGAGGATGGGTTAAACCATATGCAGTCGCTGGAGTTAAAGACCCAGGTGCGACTGTTGAAACAGTGCCGGCTACTGGTCAGGCAGGGGCCGCAGGGCCAGGCCGCCGACCAGTTGCGCGACTGGCTCTACCACCAGTTGGCGGGGGGGTGACTCCCTAAGTCTCGCTATCGCTGATGCTCACCCTACGGTCACTCCAACCTACACAGGCTTGGCACGCTGTCGTGTTTGTAGGGGCAGGCCCCTGTGCCTGCCCGGGTTAGGCAACATACCGCCCCAAGGGCAACCACGGGGGGTTGCCCCTAGGGCTATTTTAAATGACCTCAGGCGGCGGCCTTTGAGCTGACGGTGGTCAACCCGGCGTTGACCCAATCCTCCTTGCCTTCCGCATACTCCCTGACATGGGTATAACCCAAGGTGGTCAGTTTGAAGGCCGCCTTGGTTGAGTTCTGGCAAGGGGTATTGGCGCAGTAGACCACGATCAGCGCTTCCTTGTCCGGTAACACCTTGGGTGCCAGCTGTTCGATCTCATCAAAGTTGATATTGATGGCCCCCGGTAGATGCTGGTCCTCAAAATATTGCAGTGGTAACGCCTCAACCAGCGTCATCGGCCGGTTGTTGTCCAGGTTTTCCAGTATCTCTTCACGACTGATTTTCTGAATCATCTTGCTGCTCCTCGTTTTTGAAAAGTGGTTGCAATTACAACCAGTGATTAAAGTGAAGCATAAACAGGTTGTAATTGCAACCAGATAAATCCATACTTGCCTCTATGAGTACACAACCCACTGCATCAACCGTGTTGGCCTGGGCACGTCTTTTCCGGGCTTACAAGGTGCTCCTGGAACAGGCTGAACGGGATCTGAAAAAGGCCGGACTGCCGCCGCTGAGCTGGTATGACGTTTTGCTGGAGGTGCACGATGCCCCGGCGCAAAGGATTCGCCAGTTTGAACTGGGGCAGAAGGTACTGTTGCCCAAGTACAACCTGTCACGTTTGCTGGATCGCCTGCAGAATGAAGCGCTATTGAACCGGGAAGCCTGCGCCGAGGATAAACGCGGTGCGGTGATTACCCTGACGGCGAAGGGACGTCGATTGTTAAAACAGATGTGGTCTTGTTACGGCGCTACCATCCATGATCGGTTTGAGATGCGCCTGGACGCCAAGGAGCGGGACCAACTGGCGCGGGTTTTGCTGAAGCTATTGCCCGAATAGTTGTCGGATATTTGCTGACCAGAGTTTCCGCTCAGGGTCTGAAAATCTCGTGCATTCGGGTGGTGGATTACCAGGTATGAGACGTTTGGGATAATGTGTACGTCACGAAAGCCACAACGATGGGTCCCTTCTCCCCGAGGGAGAAGGATAGGATGAGGGGATTAATATCGGGACGGCATTACGCTTTCTACTTTTTTTAACTTAATCCTCCTCGTTAGGGGTCGGGGCATTGGCCGAATAGCCGATCGCCCCAGCTTTCAGCCGTTGGCGTGCTCACATGGAATGGAGCAGAACCGGTCGTTCGACCGGTCCTGCCTGTCGGGGTGAAAGGGACGGGTTAACGGTGATAGGAGGCCAGTTCGACCGGTTTGTGGCGTTGGATGATTTCGGTCACTTCGCGTTCAATGTCGTCCGGAATCATCACCATCAGTTCGGTGTGTTCGCTGTCGGCAAACATCTTTTCCCGGTCAATACCGCTGGCAATCAGATCGTCCATGGTGTTGCGGATGGTATCCATAGAGGTGAATGCACCGGTAATTGTCGTGGTCATGGTTTTACTCCTTCTCGGGTGAAGGGTTACATCATCGTGTTCCATCAGCAGGTGATGTGCGCCTATTGTCTGAACAGACAAGGGTCATACCAATAAGCCTAGGTCAGGTTGTGCAGAGCGGCAAGATTCGCCCTCTATTACTACCTGTTTTTCCAGGAATAAAATGTTCCTTGTCGGTGGCGGCCGATTTCAGCTTGATTTCATCTGTCCGGCCTATGCTGATCGTCAAGTGGTTTGGGTCGATCGGCCGGCGTTGCCGAATCCCCGGATGATGATTGTTTTGAGCCTGCACAGCGTGCAGGATAGAGGGTGTCATGATGAAGCGTCTGTTATTTATTACCGTGCTGTTGCTGCCGCTGTGGTCGGCGGCGGAGAGCGATCACGAGCGGGCCAAGGCGTTGCGTGAGTCGGGGGAAATCATGCCGCTGGAACAGATATTGGCCAATATCCGCGGTGAGTACCCCGGGCGCCTGCTGGAGGTGAGCCTTGAGCAGGAGGGCAAGGCGCTGATCTATGAGATCGAACTGCTCGATAATGAAGGCAAGGTGTGGGAGCTTGAACTGGACGCGGTGACCGGCAAGTTGATCAAACGCAAGCAGGACGACTGAGATGCGGCTGTTGTTGGTAGAGGATGACGGTGAACTGGTTGCCCGGCTGAAACCGGCTCTGAAACGGGCCGGTTTTGCTGTCGATGTGGCCGATAACGGTATCGACGGCGAATTTATGGGTGATGAAGAGCCCTATGATGCGGTGGTGCTGGATCTGGGCTTGCCGCAGCGGCCCGGTCTGGAGGTGTTGGCCCACTGGCGAGCCCGGGAGAACCCGGTGCCTGTGCTGGTGCTGACCGCGCGCGATGCCTGGCATGAGCGGGTGGATGGGTTCAAGGCGGGGGCTGATGATTATCTGGGCAAGCCCTTCCATGTGGAAGAGCTGGTGGCGCGGCTGCTGGCTCTGGTGAGGCGCAGTGCCGGCCAACCGGCACATGATTTAAAACAGGGTGGACTGCAGTTGGATGAGGCGCATCAACAGGTGATCCTGAGCGACGGCCAGGCGGTGGATCTGACCGGCACCGAGTTTCGTCTGCTGCGATACTTTATGCTCCACCCGGGCCAGATCCTCTCCAAGACGCGGCTGACGGAGCATGTCTATGATCAGGATTTCGATCGCGACAGCAACCTGATCGAAGTGTATATCCGCCGTCTGCGCGAACGCATCGGCAAGCAGTGTATCGAGACCCGCCGGGGCCAGGGTTATCTGTTCAAGGGTGACTTAGGGTGAGGTCGCTCGGTGCTCAGCTACGGCTCGGTCTGGCTTCCGGGCTGGTGCTGTTGTTCGGGCTGATGTGGTGGGGGGGCATCCAGGCGATACACAGCTTGACCGACCATTTTGTTGCCTCCCGTCTGCAACATGATGCCGAGGCTGTGCTGGCGGCGATGCGGCTGGACGGCAGCGGCCGCCCCCTGGTGCGCTGGCGACGCATCGATCACATCTACGACCAGCCGCTTTCCGGCCACTACTATCAGATCAATTTCCCCGACGGTAAAAAGGTCAGCTCCCGCTCACTGTGGGACCAGCAACTGGATATCCCTCAATTTGCCCCGGGTAGCCAGGGGCAGTGGCGTATGCCGGGACCGGCCGGCCAGGAGCTGTTGGTGCGGGTCGCCGGTTACAACAAACAGGGACAGATCTTCTCCATTGCCGTGGCGGAAGATATGACGCCGCTTAACCAACGCCTGGGGCGTTTCGAGTGGCTGTTTGTGGCGTTGTCGTTGGGTATAACGTTGTTACTGTTTGCCGGTCAGCAGTGGATTGTGCGCAGCGCCCTGGGCCGTCTGGAGCGGGTCCGCGAAGACATGGCTCGGCTGGAGCGGGGCGAAGTGACGGCGCTGACCACCGAAGTGCCGGCGGAGGTGGCGCCCTTGGTGGGCGAGTTTAATCATCTGCTGGTGCTATTCCAGCAGCGGCTGGAGCATTCGCGCAACGGTCTGGGCAATCTCTCCCACGCCTTTAAGGGGCCGATCAACTTGTTGCTGCAACAGTTGGAGAGTGACGAAATGGCCGCTTATCCGGCGCTTAAAGCGGAGATGAAGTGGCAGATCGAGCGTATCCAGCAGTTGATGGAGCGGGAGATGAAGCGGGCACGACTGGCCGGTTCCGGCATCTCGGGCGGCCGCTTTAACGCGGCTCAGGAGATGCCGGCACTGGTGGGGGTACTACAGCAGATCTATCAGGACAAGCAGCTCGCCATCGATGTCGACCTGCCGGAGACGGACGTGTTGGCGGTGGATCGGGAGGATATGCTGGAGCTGTTGGGTAACCTGCTGGATAACGCCTGTAAATGGGCGGCCCATCGGGTGCGTTGCGTGATCGATCGCCAGGAGTCCCTGCTCATCGATGTGCAAGACGATGGGCCGGGTGTCTCCCCCGAGGCGTTGGCCCAACTGGCCGAGCGCGGGGTACGGATCGATGAGTCGGTGGATGGGCACGGATTGGGACTGGCCATCGCCAAGGATATGGTGAAACGCTATGGCGGCGATATGGCGTTCATGATTTCGCCTGAACTGGGCGGCCTACAGGTACGGGTCCGTTTGCCGCTTTGATGAAGAACCAGTCGGTGGCCCTCTAACGGTCACCGGTTGAACCGTAAGTGTCAACTGCCCGCTTCGCGTGGGGCACCTTCGCGAAACACCACCCGATAGCCCCGTCGCAACTGCATGTCCCGTCGTTTGATCAGGGTGCGCTCCGCCTCTTCACGCTCGTCGAAATGCTCCTTGGTCACTTGGCCGCGGGTTCCCTGAATGCCGGATTCACGCACCAGGCTCCAGCCGCCCAGCAAGTCTGGCTGCAGGTGCAGATGGTAATAGCGGAGCGGCTGCTCGGGCGAGTGCAGGGTCTGCATGTAGATGCGCATGGTGGCTGTGTATGGCGGTTGTGGGTTGTGTAATGGAATGTGTGGGCTCTTTTGTAGAGCATTTGGCCGAAAAATTACAGTTTTTTCAAGGGCCGCTGTATTTTTCAGCCTGGTTTCAGCTGTCAGGATTAGCTTATTAATCAGGGAAAGGCAGTAGATTAAAGGAGAACGATCATGAAAACCAACACACGCCTTATTACACTCGCCATGGCCATTACCGCCCTGTTGGGGAGCGGCACATTGATGGCCGTAACGCCGGCGCCGATGCCGGGGCCGATTGCTTTTGCTACCTACGATACCAATAGCGACGGCAAAGTGAGTGTCGAAGAGTTTTACGCCGCCCGCAATGCCCGGATTGGTGAACGCGCCAAGCAGGGTAGGATGATGAAGAACCTGGGCAATGCCCCGGCCTTTGAACAGTTCGACGCCGATGGTGACGGTTACCTGAGCGAAAACGAGCTGCTGAAGGGGCAGATGAACCATATGCTGCAGCAGAGGATGTCCCGGCCGATGGGACCGATGGCCGGCGCGGGAAGGGCGGCCCCGGGTCGAGCCAGCTTTGCCGATTTTGACCGCAACGGCGACGGCGTGGTGACGGCCGAGGAGTTCGCCGAGACCCGCGCCGCCCGGCAGGCGGATAAGGCCGCCCAGCGTTATCCGATGCGCAATGCCGGATCAGCGCCCAGCTTTGAGTCCTATGACCGAAATGGCGATGGTCGGTTGACGCCGGATGAGTTCGTGCCGGGTCAGCGTTTCTGACCCTTCGTTGCGGCCCCAGTGGTTGCTCTGATGTCCCTGGGTCTCGGAAATTGGGGTAGGCACGGGGGCCTACCCCTACGGGGCCATGCGGCGATTATTCCAGATCCGGTGTAGGGGCAACCCCCTGTGGTTGCCCGGATGGTTGGTGATCCGATTTGAAGCTCAATCGTCCATGACTGAGAGGTAAGCGAAGATATCGGTCAAGTCCTGGTCGCTGAAATCGTTCAGCAACTCCTCTTCAGGTTCGTCGGGATCGTGGATCCGCCTGTGGGTGCGCAGTTGTTCCACCTGGCGCCACAGGTAGCTGGTGTATTGTCCGGCCAACATCGGCACCGCCTTCTTGTGGTTCCCCCAACCCTCCTTACCGTGGCATGAGTCACACTCTTTGTTGTAGAGTTTGCTGCCGCGTTCAATATCGCCTTCCGCCTTGGGGATCTGCATGGTCATTTTCGATTCCAGCAGACGCGCGTATGCATCAAAGTCCGGGGCATTTTCGTCTATCGGCGAGAGCTGAGTCTTCAACTTGATCTCTGAAAGGTAACGGGCGATGTCGTAGATGTCCGATTCAGGCATCTGGCGATCGTCGATATACTCCACCATGGCCAGGTTCTTGCGCTTGCGGTCACGAAATAAACGCAACTGATTCATGGTGAATTCAATCGGTTGGGCCGCCAGGCGGGGGTACTCGCCATCCTTGCCGCCCTGGCCGAATTCGCCGTGGCAACCGGCACAGAGTTCATTGATCTCTTCGCCGTTGTCAGGATCGTAATCGTAGGGTTGTGCCTGCAGGGGGCTCGCCAGACAGAGTGCCAGTAATGCTGCAAATGAAATCAGGGCTCTTGGATGTAACATGGAAATTCACTTCTCAAAAACGGCCAGGAAACAAATGGGCGTCAATGCCGAATTCGGTTCCGGGTTGCCAAAACGATATCGGATATCCAATCTCCGCCGCACGGATTTGACACACTCCCAGATGCTTGGGTGCGGTTGCCCAAATAGTGCCGTATTGGAACAGAAAACCGGGTAAAGTTATTTTGACTCTAGTCAAATCCGTGCATATTTAACTATTTTAGCGCCCGTATATGATCCTAGATCCTCTCACTAAAGGTAAACCATGGTAACCCGCTTATCCTCTCCCGGCCGTTGGCTGGCCGTTAGAAGCGCGCAGACTCCCCGGGCTCCGGCGCTATCGGGTATCGGGTCCCTCGACTATGCGCAGCTTGCGAAGACGGCGGCCGGCCTGTCCACCCAGCTGGCCGAGCAAGGGGTCGTTCAGGGCCAGGTGGTGGCGGTTCAGTCAGGCCAGGCAGCGGTACTGGCCAGCATGCTTTACGCCGCCCTGTACCGGGGTTTTACCCTGTTACCGCTGGATCCGGGTTTATCGCCCGATCGCCGCGAAAAGCTACTGGCGGCTTGCGGATGCAATCTGCTGGTATCTCACCAGGCGCCGTCAGGGACAGCGCTGAAATGGCTGGCAGTGGATGTACTGTTTCCGTTGCAGGCAAAGGATGGCTTCAAGGCGGTTCAGGTCGCTTCTCCTGTGCCGGCTACTCCGCTACAGGGTGAGGCGGTGCAACTGATCATTGCCACCAGTGGCACTACCGGTGATCCGAAAGGGGTGATGCTCAGTGCCGCCAATCTTGCAGCCAGTGTCGCCGCCTCTGAGCAACGCCTGGGGTTGACCGCGGGAGACAGCTGGCTGGCCTGTCTGCCACTATCCCATATCGGCGGTCTGTCGATTCTGTTGCGCTGTCTGGCCGCCGGCGCCCGGGTGTTGTTGCCGGGCGGTTTCGATGCGGAACGGGTGTGGCGGCAGATCGCAGACGGATCGGTGACCCATCTCTCCCTGGTGCCGGCCATGTTGGATCGACTGTTGGCCCAGTCGGCAGGGCAGCCGCCGCCCGCCACGCTACGGGTGGTGCTGATCGGAGGCGGACCGCTCTCCGGGGCACTGGCCGAACGGGCCCATGCCGCCGGCTGGTCGCTCTGTGTCAGTTACGGCATGAGTGAAACCGCGTCCCAGTTTGCCACCGACTGTTCTCCCCGGGCTGGACTCGAATCGGGGCAGGTGGGGCGGCCGCTGGATGGCTATGAGGTGGCACTGGGTGAGTCAGGTCGTATCCGGGTGCGCGGCCCGGCAGTGATGCGCGGTTATGCCAATACACAGGGCGAGGCAGGCATAGGCCTGGAGCGGGGCTGGTTCGAGACCGGCGATCTGGGCCGTATCGATGAGCAGGGATGTCTGACGGTAATCGGCCGGGCTGATGACCTGTTGGTCAGCGGCGGCAAAACGATTCACCCGGCCGAGGTGGAAGAGCGGCTGCTACGGTGTCCCGGTGTAATCGGGGTTGGTGTCACCGGTCGCCAGGATCCGGTCTGGGGTGACACCCTGGTGGCGCTGTTTGTCGGCGACATCGAGGCCGAGGCGTTGGCCGAATGGTCCCGGCTGCACCTGCCCGGCGCCCTGCGCCCGCGCCAGTTTCTGGCGGTGGGCGAGTTGCCGCTCAACGCCATGGGCAAACTGTCACGTCCGGCATTGCGTGACCTGTTGTCCACTCTGGGGAATTCCTGAAACGCGCTCAGTCCGGTTGCAGGGTGAGGATTAGCACGCCTTCGGTCACGGTGTCGCCGATCTCGAGATGCAGGGCACTCACCACCCCCGAGCAGGGGGCGGGGATATCCAGGTTGGTTTTGTCGGTTTCCAGGGAGATCATCGGTTCATCGCAGCGCAGTCGATCACCTGGATTGACCAGGATATCGCTGACCAGCAGCTCCCCGTCACGGCAGGCCCCGCAACTGTCCCAACACTCCGGTAGGGCCGGCAGGCGGACTTCGATCGCGCCGCTCATGCCGGTTGTTTATGCGATCCCGCGGGTTGACCGTTGAGTCCCCAGTTTTCCAGCGCCGGTTCATGGATCAGAATCATGATGTCGCGGGCATCGATAGCGGCGGCCTGGAACAGGTTATCGGTAATCTGTTGGTAGAGCGCCGCTTTCTGTTCCCGGGAGCGACCGGGAAAGGAGGCGATCTCCACCGTCAACAGGTCTTCCGAGCGCCCCTCCGGGTAGAACAGATATTCGGGGGCAATCTCGATCAGACGTTGGTTACGGCTGGTATCGGGTACGCCCAAAGCGTTCACCGTGGCGGCGTGGATCGCATCCATGATGGCGTGAATTTCGGCGGTCGGGCGGCCGGCCCGTAGGGTAATGGTAACAATGGGCATAAGATTCTCAGTGTTGAGGTTCAATCAGTGATTCGGCATTGGGGAACAGTGCCGGGGCACCGCCGGTATGCCAGAACAGCAGGGTATCGTCCGGTTCGAAGCACCCCTCTTCGATCAGCTGTAACAGGCCGCCCATGGCGCGGCCGGTATAGACCGGGTCGAGCAGTATTCCCTCGGTGCGGGCCAACAGATTGATGGCGTGGCGCTCCCGTTCGCCGACCACACCATAACCGTCGCCGGTAAAGCGCGCTTCCAGTGTGATGTCGTCCGGACTGTAGCGGTGTTCGATGCCGAACAGGGCCGCGGTTTCATTGGTCAGGGTGAGGAGCTGCTCGGCATAGGCGTGGGAGGTCTCCTCCTTGTCTATGCGGATGCCGATCACCTGGCAATTGAGCTCGGCCTGGTGGGCGCCGACGATCAGGCCGGCCTGGGTGCCGCCGGAGCTGGAGGCGAACAGCATGTGGCTGATCTGCTGTTCCCGGTTGCTCAGCTGGGTCTTCAGTTCTGCGGCGGCATGCACGTAGCCCAGGGCGCCGGTGGCGCTGGAGCCGCCATAGGGGACGATATAAGGTTTCTTACCGTCGGCCCGCAGCTGTTCGGCGATGGCCGGAATCTGCTCACCCTTGCGCAACGCACCGCTCCAGTGGATGTGGGCGCCCAGTAGCTGGTCCAGCAGTAGATTGCCCTGTGGCGTGGCGGGCGCCTCGCCCCCTAGTACCAGATGACAGTCGAGACCGTTAGCGGCCGCCGCTGCTGCGGTCTGGCGGCAATGGTTGGACTGGGCGGCGCCGCCGGTGATCAGGGTGTCGCATTCCTGGTCCAGGGCCGCGCCGAGCAGGTACTCTAGTTTGCGTGTTTTATTGCCACCCAGCGCCAGGCCGCTCTGGTCGTCCCGCTTCATCAAAATACGCGGTCCCCCCAGGTACTCGCTGAGCCGTGGCAGGCTCGTCAACGGGGTGGGGAAAAAGCCCAGAGTGGTTCGTGGGTGCTGGTCCAGTAAGGTATGCATGGGTACGCTCTCCGCCGTGGTGACACTATTCCAGTATAAAACCTGTGCCCGGTTCCGTTCCAAGTACGGCATGTCCGGCGCTGATCGGCGGCGGATGGCCGATATCCCGGGCAAACCAGGCGGCGGTGGCCAGGCCGTGGATGGCGGGGGCAGTCAAGGCGTTGGCGGCGGCCGCCAGATCACACAGCGGCCAGAGGCCGGCGCTGCTCTCCAGGGTGCTGGTGATGACGCAATTGAGGCCCTGTCGGTAAGCCGCCTGAATCAGTTTGAGACTGGGCGTCAAACCGCCCAGGCAGGTCGGTTTGATGATCAGCCGATTGACCGGGATCGCCCATTGCGATGGTTGGCCAAGGTACGGCGGCAGGGATTCATCCAGCGCCAGATCGAAATCGGCCAGGGCTTGCAGTGTGCACAGGGTGTCCGGGTCGGGCTGTTGCAACGGCTCCTCCAGGGATTCGATCGGCAGCCGGTTAAGTTGCCGGATCAGTTCGCGGGCCGTGCCGGCCGGCCAGGCCCGGTTAGCGTCCAGGCGCAGGCGAATCCCGTCCGGCAACTGCCGGCAGAGTGCGCTGAGTTGAGCCAGTTCGGTCTCCGGCGGGGCGAGGCCGAGCTTCAGTTTCAGGATCGAAAAACCTGCATTGACGGCGGCCGTAGCCCGCTGGGTGACGCGGCTGTCCAGGCGGCCGATAGCGGCGTTGAGTGGCACCGGCTGCACCGTCGTGGCGCCCAGCAGTTGGTACAGCGCTACTCCGCGTTGCTTTGCCTGCAGGTCGAGCAGGGCTGTCTCCAGGCCGCAGCGGGCGGCCGGACAATCGGTTGCCTCGGGCAGTTTCCGCCAGGATTGATCGGCCGCTTCGCCGATGAGTCGGGCGTGCTGTCGGTCCAGCCAGCGCCGGGTTTGCTCCAGGGTTTCGGTCCCGGCTGACGGCAGGGGGGCGGCATCGCCGTAACCGCAACGGCCGGCACGGTCGGTTAGCCGGATCAACCAGCCTTGGCGTTCGTGCCAGCGGCCGGCGGCGCTCTGCCAGGGCGAAGCAAAGGGGAGCCGATAGGGGATCAGCTCGACGGCGGTGATCGGCATCAGAGCAGCAATCCGAGGCTCAATAGCCCGCCGTACAGCATTTGCAGTTTGGCGGTGTTGGCCAGGATGGCGTTGAAGCCGCGGCCCAACGGTTCCCGGGAGAACCGGTGCAGCAGCCAGAGGGCAAACGGCAGGCACAGCACCACCAGCCAACTCCCGTCGAAACGGTGATTGAAGATGATCGGCAGGGCGAAGGGTAGGATCAGCAGCAAGACGTAGAGCTGGCGTGCCCGCTCCCGGCCCAGGTAGTGGACCAGGGTCAGTTTGGCGGCGCGCTCATCGGTCTCCAGGTCGCGGTAATTATTCACCAACAACACGGCGGCGGCGAGCAGGCCGATGGCGGCGGCACAGAACAGGGTTTCAGGCGAAACGGCGTCGGCCTGCAGGTAATAGCTGCCGCTCACCGCCAACAGACCGAAAAAAATGAAGACAAACAGTTCGCCGCTGGCGCTATAGGCGATGGGCCTGGGCCCACCGGTATAGGCGTAGCCGGCCAGCAGGGAGAGCAGGCCGATCACGACGATCGGCCAGCCGCCGACCCAAGCCAAGTAGATACCGATGATGAAGGCTGCGCTGAAACTGATCAGGGCTGCCCGTTTCACCTGGACGGCGCTGAACCAGCCCTGGGCAGTGGCCCGTTCCGGACCCAGCCGGTCGGGTGTGTCGGCCCCGCGTTCGAAATCGGCGGCGTCGTTATACAGGTTGGTGCCGATCTGGATCAGCATCGCCGCCAGCAGTGCCGTCACGGCCGGCAGCCACTGCAGCCGGTGCAGTTCGGCCCAGGCCAGGGCACTGCCGACCAGCACCGGTACCACCGATATGCCGAGGGTTTTGGGGCGGATGGCCAGCAGCCATTGTTGTATCTGCATGTGGCGATAGACCGGTTCAGGGACGACGCGGGAATTTGTTGAAATCGACCTGACGCTTCTCCACAAAGGCGTCCCGCCCCTCCTGGGCTTCGGGGGTCAGGTAAAACAGCCCGGTGGCGTTACCGGCCAACTCCTGGATACCGGCCAAGCCATCGGTTTCGGCATTGAACGAAGCCTTGAGCATGCGCAACGCGGTGGGGGAGAGTTGCAACATCTCCCGGCACCACTGCACGGTTTCGTTTTCCAGCTCGGCCAGCGGTACCACGGTGTTGACCAGTCCCATCTCCAGCGCCTGTTGGGCATCGTACTGGCGGCACAGGAACCAGATCTCCTTGGCCTTTTTTATCCCCACCGTGCGGGCCAGCAAGCCGGCGCCGAAACCGCCATCGAAGCTGCCTACCCGGGGTCCGGTCTGGCCGAAGCGGGCATTGTCGGCGGCGATGCTCAGGTCGCAGATCAGATGCAGCACGTGGCCGCCCCCGATGGCGTACCCGGCCACCATGGCCACGACCGGTTTGGGCAGGGTGCGGATCTGGCGCTGCAGCTCCAGTACATTGAGATGCTCTACTCCCTGGCTGTCGCGGTAGCCGCCGTCACCGCGGATCGATTGGTCGCCGCCGGAACAGAAGGCACGGTTCCCGGCGCCGGTCAGGATGATGGCGCCGATTTGCGGGTCGAGGTGGGCATGGCGAAACGCCTGGATCAGCTCCATCACGGTTTCCGGACGGAAGGCATTGTGTACCTGCGGCCGGTTGATGGCGATCTTGGCGATCCCTTCGGCCTGGTGATAGAGGATGTCACTGAATTGGATTCCCTCTGGAACCTGCCAGTCGATGCTGCTGCCCATAGCTACTCCGGTGGTCTGGTCACATAAAGCGGGCATTTTAAACAAAAGCGGCCCGGCGGGGGGTAAAAAATGCGCCCGGGGCGCAGTGTGGAGACGGCTCGCGCTGGCCAAATGTCCGGTGTGGCGTGTCTCCGGTCGGTGCTAGCGCATCTCGCTTGCCAGGGCGGCGGCTACCTGGGCGCGATAATGGCGGTGGTGCGCAATACTGAATGCCCGGTCGATGATCACTTCGATCAGCTGTGGTCCGCCCAGTTGCAGTGCCTGGTCCAGGGCGGCAGGGAAGGCGGACTGCCGGGTGACCCGCTGGTAGCCCAAGCCGTACAGTGTCGCACTGTGTCGAAAATCCAGATGGGTGGCGGTGTTCCAGTAGGCGTCGTAGCCGGGCAGGCTGGCCTGTGGCAGGTAGCCGAAGATGCCGCCGCCGTTGTTATTGAGGAGCACGATTACCAGGTCGCGTCCGGCGGCGGCCAGCAATCCGTTCATGTCGTGATAGAAGGCCAGGTCCCCCAATAGCGCCACGGCTGCCGGATAACCCTGGTTGGCCATGCCGATGAAGGTGGAGAGGTTGCCGTCGATGCCGCTGACGCCTCGGTTGGCATGCAGATGCAACCGCTTTTCCAGTCGCCCGCTCCAGCTGTCGAGCTGGCGGATCGGCATGGAGTTGCCGCTGAACAACAGGCTGTTTTCCGGCAGGGCCGTCAGCAGGCTTTGGATCAGGCACCCCTCAAACGGTTGGTCATCCAGGGTGGTCGGTGACATCGCCTGCTGACTGATCTGCTCCCGTGTCTGAAAACGCTCGAGCCAGTCGGCCGGGGCTGGTGCGGGGGCCAGTGCCGCGATGGCGACACAGAGCCGGGTTGGGTCTGCGCTCAGGCGTATTTCGGTGTGGGGTGGATCGACCGGCCACTGCCGGTAGGGGTCGCACAGGATGACCGGGGCGGCGCTCTGCTCCATATAGTGCAACAACGTCTTGGCGACCGGCAGTGCGCCAAAGCGCAGGATCCAGTGCGGTTTCAGTTCAGCTTGGTCGCTGTGGAGAAAGGCGTCGTAGCGGCTGATCACCAACGCCTTATCCGGTGGGGCAAAGCGCAAGTTGCTGAGCGGATCGGCCAGTATCGGGCACTGTAATTGTGTCGCCAGACTGGTGACGGCGGCGGCGAAGGGTTCGCCCAGATCGGTGGCGCCACAGAGTATGATTCCCGGCTTTCCCGACAACTGCGCGCAGGTGGCACGTAATGCCTCGTTTTCAACCGCCGGAGTGGATACCGGGGGAGGCGAAAGCGCTGCGGGTGGCGGCAGCTCGGGTGGATGGGCGGGCACCAGCGGTTCGCGAAACTGCAGGTTGATCTGCACCGGTCCGGGGTGAGGCTGTAGCGCCTCGCGGGCGGCCTGGTTACCCAGTTGCCAGAGCCGTTGCCGGGATGCCGGATCGGGTTCTGCCGGTCCCGGATCGTGAAAGGTGCGTAGGTGACTGCCGAACAGCCGTTGTTGATCGGTGGTCTGGTTGGCGCCCCAGCCGTGCAGTTCTGGCGGGCGGTCGGCGCTGAGCAGGATCAGTGGCAGGTTGCTGTGGCTGGCCTCAATCACAGCCGGATACCAGTGGGCCGGGGCGCTGCCGGAGGTGGCGATCAGGAGCGTCGCGCGGCCGCTGGCCCGGGCCTGGCCGAGGGCAAAGAAGGCGGCGCATCGTTCGTCGACCTGGAGGGTGATGTTGATGGCAGGATGGGCGTCGCAGGCCAATACCAGTGGCGTGGAGCGGGATCCGGGGGAGATGACGGCGTCGGTAATGCCGCTACTGGCCAGTCCGTCGATCAGGGCATAGGCCCACAGCAGATTGCCCACGCCCGACGGCTGCTCAGGCATGCTCCAGCGCCTCCAGCATGGTGCCGAATTTCAGCTCGGTCTCCTGGAACTCGGCGATCGGACAGGATTCGCTGGTCACGCCGGCGCCGGCAAACAGTTCGGCGTTCTCGCCACTCAACAGGGCGCAGCGCAGCAGTACCGCCAGCTCACCGTCGCCTTGCCGGTCGAGCCAGCCGGCTGCGCCGGTGTACCAGCCGCGTGCCGCATTTTGATGATCACTCAACCAGCGTCCGGCGTTGGCGCTGGGGAAGCCGCTGACGGCGGCGGTGGGGTGCAGGGCGTCGGCAATCTTCAGCAGGGTCGCGTCGCCCTGCAGTTCACCGCTGATACCGGTCCACAGGTGCTGCAGTTTACGCAGCCGCTTCAGGGTTGGTTTGGCCGGGGCTGTCAGGTCGCCACAGTGTGCCGCGAGGCTGGCCAGGATACCCTGTACCACCAGGTCGTGTTCGTGACGTGACTTGGGGTCATTCATGAGTTGCCGGCCCAGCCGCCGGTCCTCTTGCCGTTCCGGCGAACGGTGAATGGTGCCGCCGATGGCGTCACAGCTGATGCGGTGGTGTTGGCGGGTGATCAGCCGTTCCGGTGTGGCCGCGGCGAAGGTGCTGCCATCCAGCCGGATCGCGAACAGCAGGCTGCTGGGATAGAGATCATCCAGCGAGGCCATCAGGCGGGATGGGTTCAGTGGATGGTCGGCGCGCACGCTGATACGTCGGAACGGCACCACTTTATCCAGGCTCCCCTGGCGGATCTGCTGGGTGGCTTCACGGACCTGAAGGATCCATTCTTCATAGGAGGGCATGGCGGCGGTCCGGGAGATCCGGTTCGGTCCCGGATTGAGCGGCGGTTCGTGCAGCAGGGCGGCGGTCAATTCTTGCAACAGGTGTCGGCTGCGCAGACGGACGCGTCGCCGTGAGCGGTGATTGAAACTGAAGGTGACGGCACAGCGCTCGGGCGTCTGGTGTAGCAGCAGTTCGGGAAAAAAGATGGCGGCATTCGGCAACCCCGACCAGCTTTGTTGCATCGGATCATCGGGATCGAAGGCGAATCCGGTGAAGGCGGTGGCGTGGAACCCGCTCGCATCCGGGTCCAGGTGGAGCCACCGGGTGCGCTGCTGTTCGAATTGATCGGACAGCCGGTCCAGCCGCTCACTGCCGCAAGTGCTGAGGCGTAGCGCCTCGCCGATACCGAGCAGATATCGCTGGCGGCTCGGCTCTCCCCAGTAAAACCAGCTGCCATCCAGTGGCGGCAATCGCTGCAGCCGCAACTCCGGGGTCACCAGGGTGATACTGGCGAGTCCGTCACTACCAGCCGGCAAGGTTGCCAGGAAGGTATCGAGGCGGTCCAGTATCGTCTCGATCGGGGATGGCCGATTGGGCATGTGGCTTTGCCACCTCTCGTGTGAAAAGACAGGGCTGATCATACTGCATTCTGCCGGGGTCACGCATTTCATCAGGTGATGATTCGGCTGCATATGATAATTATCAAGCCAGGCCTCAGTGTGTAAATCAGCGGGACGTGGGCGTCGGAACGGATCTGTGCAGAGGGTTTTTTATGGGCCTGGATAAGCCGGGTGAATTTGACCGGGAGCGGCGGCATCTGGTATACATGCACGGCTTTTTTCGGTCCCCGGGCGATTTTCAATCGATACCCGGGGTGTTTGATTTCCGGGGGGTAATCGAATATTGCCGGCCGGTGGGTTTTCTAACGACTGAGGTGAGTCAGTCGACACAGCAGGTTTGACCATGAATAAATGGCTAGTATCAGTTTCCGTCCTTTTGGCTATGGCCGTTGGCGTTGCTCAGGCAGCCGGCGATCCGGCAGCCGGTAAGACCAAATCCACCACCTGTCTCGCCTGTCATGGCGCGGATGGTAACAGCGCCAATGCTGTATGGCCGAAGCTGGCCGGACAGCACCCCAGCTATATCAAGAAGCAGCTACAGAATTTTAAGGCGGGCGTACGCAAAAATGACCTGATGTCGCCGATGGCAATGCCCCTCAGTGAGCAGGATATGGATGATCTGGCCGCTTACTTCAGCAGCCAAACCCAGGCCCCCGGCACGACCGCAGCGGATAAAGTGGAACTGGGGTCAAAGATCTATCGGGGCGGCAATGCCGAGACCGATGTGGCGGCTTGCATGGCTTGTCACGGCCCCGCCGGTGCCGGTAACCCGACCGCTAAATTTCCACGCATCGCCGGCCAACATGCCGCCTATGTGGAGAAAATGCTGAAAGACTTCCGTTCCGGCGCGCGCGCCAATGACAATGCCAAGATGATGCGCAATGTGGTGGCCCGCATGACCGACGCGGAGATCGCCGCCGTCGCACAGTATGTGCAGGGTCTGCACTGATCTGTTGAAGGCGTAGCGCCGCTAATCCAGGCTCTTCCCACTTCGGGGCAACCCCCTGCGGTTGCCCCATCCCCAGGGTGGCATCGATGACCGACTGCCGGGTATTTATCCTGGCTCGTGCCGGCTATCTTCATCTCATGGGTGCCGGGGTCGACACTAATCTTTCCTTTAAGGGATAGCTTTCCTGCGTGATGATGTGGACTGTGGCTAAGTCCTGTTGCCTCCCCTCAGCCACTCTCGTTGCCAGGCTATTGAACCCTGGCGCCGTTGGTCGGTCGGAGAGAGACAGCCTGTTGCTGTTTTTTGTTGGAATATTGCTCAATAATTGAATTGATTGGCCGCTCTATCCCCTCAGAGGTACTAATATGAAGAAACATACGCTTGTTTGGCTGCTGTCCCTGTTTGCCTGCCTGTTCCTGGCTTTTGATGTATCCGCTCAAACCACGTTTGAAGAGGAGGTGCATTACTTCTCAATCATCCCTGAGCAGCCCGGTGCAGAAGGGGATAAGGTACAGGTGTTGGAGTTTTTCTGGTATGCCTGCCCCCATTGTTACAAATTGGAGCCACACCTTAAAAAATGGCTGGAAAAGAAGCCGGACAATGTCGAGTTTGTTCGCATCCCGGCCATGTTCAAGCGGGCGGATGTGGTGTTACATGCCAGGACCTTCTATGCCTTGACCTTGATGGGTGTTGAAGATGAGCTGAATGCAGCGCTGTTTGATGAGATACATGTAAAGAAAAACCGCTTGACCAATGCTGCCGATATGGAGGCTTTTCTGGAGAAGAAAGGGGTCGATCTGGAAGCGTATCGAAAAGCCATGAAGTCTTTTGCGGTACAGACCCAGGCGCGCCGTGCCGAGGTATTGGCCAGCCGTTTCGATGTTCGTGGCGTCCCGACCTTTGTGGTGGATGGGAAATTCCGCACAAGTGGTTTGGAAGGCGACCAGCAGATGCAGGCGGTGGACTACCTTATTGACAAGGTGGTCGCTGAAAAACGACAGAAAACGCAGTAAACTGATATTGGTTTACCGGGGAGTTCCAATGGGCAACAGTGGTGATCTGCAGCGTCTAAAGCTTCTCAGCTATAACATACAGGCTGGCATAGACACGCAGCGCTATCGTCAGTATTTGACCCAGAGCTGGAAACAGGTTTTGCCGCACCGGGAACGGTTGGTCAACCTTAACCGCATTGCCACGGTTATCCGCCACTACGACATTGTTGGCCTGCAGGAGGTGGATTCCGGGAGCCTGCGGAGCGGCTTTGTCGATCAAACCGAATACCTGGCTAACCAGGCGGCATTCCCCTTCTGGTATAAACAGGTTAATCGCAGTCTGGGTAAGTTGGCCCAGAATAGCAATGGTCTGCTGTCGCGTATCCGCCCGTCGAAAATCTCCGAATATAAATTGCCCGGCTTGCCGGGAAGAGGCGTGATCGTTTGTAATTTTGGTGGTGATACCGGTCTTACCGTCTGTATCATGCATCTGGCGTTGGGGCGCCGTGCGCGCTTGCGTCAGGTGGCCTTTATTCGTGAGTTGGTCGCCGACCTGCCCCATGTGGTGGTGATGGGCGATCTCAACTTTGGCTGCGACTCACCGGAGATGCGCCTGCTCACCGGAACCAGCCGCCTTACCCAGCCGGCATGCGAGATGAACACTTTCCCCAGCTGGCGACCGATACGGAAGATCGATCACATATTGGTCTCCGATTCACTTCAGGTGGAGAATGCCAAAGTGGTGGAATACCCGCTTTCCGACCACCTACCCATTGGTATTGATGTTATTATTCCTTCAGGAATGCGTCTGGCGGCCTGATCTATGAGCGAACAAGAAACAACAGTAACCCCCCAGGACTGGAAGGTTCGCTATCTGGATTTGGCGCAACAGCAGTCGACGGAAAAGGCCGCGGCCGCCGAGACCGAAAAGCTGCTCTGTCGCATAATTATTCGCCTGACCCTGGCCACCAATGGATTGGATCCGGCGCTCGATCCTCATCTTGCCGCGCTTCGCAATGCGGTACGCAAAGGTGTTCAGGAAGACCTGAAAGATCGCCTGGCGGCCATTTCTGAAGCCCTGATCCGTGCCAATGATGAGCCTGCGGCTGCTGAAGCAGATGAGACCCATCTGCTCCCACGCCTAATCAGTCGCTCCGGTGCGACCGGTCGCAATGCCGGAAAACTGCGCAAGTTGACTGAACAGATGGTGGCGGAGGGTGATGCCGTCACGGATCAGCAGATAGATCGTTTTCTACGCCTGTTGACCCATGTGGAAAGCCAGCAATCCGGCCCCGGCTTTCTCCGGCGCTTCTTTCCCCTGTCCGGTGGTGACGCGGACGTGACTCCGGCTCCGACAGAAAGCCTATCCCCGAATCAACAACTGCTTAAACTGCTCGAAAAGCTGGATTGGCCGGCCCAGCTGAGTCTTGATATCCGTCGCCTGGAGATGGAACTGGCCGCGCAGAGCGATGGGGCCGTTTGGGTTGAAGTGATGTCGTCGCTGCTGTCACTGCTTTCCCGCTCGGTCGGTGAAGTGCATACGGAGATCCAGGATACCCGCGGCTTTCTTAAGGAGTTGACCCAGCGTCTGGTGGAGATCGATCAGCATGTCAGCAGCAGCAAGGAGCTGCGGCAAAAATCGATGGTCGAGGGAAGGGCGCTCGGTATGGCGATGCGCCAGCAGGTCGGCGGAATCCGCTCCAATATGGATGATGCCACCAGCCTCCAGCAACTGCGCAAGGAGATTGCGCACCGTCTGGATGCCATCGAGACACACATGGGCCGCTTCGTCGTCAATGAAGGAGAGCGCCATAAAGAAGCGGCTCAATTAGAAGACCAGTTACGCAAGCGCCTGGAAGAGGTGCAGGGTGAGAGTCGCGAACTGCGCGCCAAGATGATTGAGGCGCACCGCCAGGCTGCTACCGATACGGTGACCGGCTTACCCAACCGACTCGCCTATGAAGACCGGCTGGATCAGGAGTTCGCTCGCTGGAAACGCTTTGGCGAACCGCTGACGTTGCTGGTTTGGGATATTGATGACTTTAAGCGTATCAATGACCGTTATGGTCATCATGCCGGCGATAAGGCGTTACGCATTATCGGGCAGAGTCTGCTGCTGGGTCTGCGCGAAACCGATTTTGTCGCCCGCTTCGGCGGTGAAGAGTTCGTCATGCTGCTTACCGGCACCAACGCTGAAGATGCCAAGAACGTGGCCGAGACCGCCCGCCGGGAGGTGAAAGAGAGCGGTATCCATTCGGTGGGTACTCGGGTCGAGGTTACTATCTCCTGCGGACTGAGTGAGTTTACCCAAGGCGATACGCCGGAAGATGTCTTTGCCCGGGCAGATCGGGCGCTGTATGAAGCCAAACGGGCGGGCAAAGACCGCATTATTGCCCACTGACCCCCCCCTCTTTGTCACCGTCGGTGACGGCCTCTTCAATCCCCCTCAATGGCGGCTGGGCGTAAAAGTAATCCCACGGTTCCCCCGTCTGTTGCAGGGTCTCCATCAAACCGGCGGTCGGTACCGCTTCTCCCGGAAACACCTGGGAGATGGTGATAAATAGCCGCCCCGCTCCCGCCATCTGTCGCCAGTTCAGCTCATGCCAGGCACATCGGTGGCCGCACCGCGGACAGCACACCTCCTGTTCGATATCGGATAAGTGATCTCGCCAGTTGTCGTACGGATGCCGGCAATGATGGCAGCGGGGCGGGCGGCTGTTGCTGCCGCCGATCAATCGTGGTGTCGGGTAGGGTCCCAGTAACTGTACCGTGCAGACGGCATCATCCGCCGTGTCGTCGGATACCAGCGGCAGGTTGGGCGAGCAGCCGAGAAAGGTGAGGCGCTGCAGAAGATGTTCGCCGGCCAGGAAGTGGTTCGGTGCATCCTTCAGTGGTACGCCCGTGAGTCCGGTTTGCGCCAGCCGCGCCAGTAGGGCGGGTAGCGCCGGTAGTGGCATATCGAGGGTGGGATGAAAAATCAAATAGCCGGGATTCATGGTCAATCGGTTGCCTCTGCTCAACGGTTTGTCGCGGGCATAGTAGCGGATATTGCGCCGTAAGTGTCCCGATCGGTTTTGTTATGTGATAACATAACAATTTACTCTTAACCGTCGAAACTTAGCCCATGCGTTTTATCTTAAGAGGGGTGTTGCTGTGGTTGCTCTTTACGGCAACGGTCTCCGCCGAGCCATTGTCGATCTACGTCAGCATTCTGCCGCAGAAGTTTTTTGTTGAACGGCTGGGTGGCGAGCATGTGCATGTGGCGGTGCTGGTCGAGCCGGGCCAGAGCCCGGAGACCTTTGAGCCCTTGCCCAGACAGATGGCGGTACTCTCCCAGTCGGCGCTGTTTTATCGCATCGGCGTACCGTTCGAGGATGCCTGGATCGATACCCTTCAGCGGACCCACCCGGGTATCGCCTTGTTGGACGCCCGGCAGGGCGTGCGCCTGCGTGAAATGGAGCCGGCGGGCGGACACCCGCATGAGTCGGGGCATCGACACGAAGGGGTTGATCCCCATATCTGGCTGGATCCGGCCAACGTGCGGGTCATGATTGGCTATCTTCGGGATCGCTTGATTGCCCTGGATCCTGCCCATGCCGCGGATTACCGGGAGAATCATGCCCGTTTCTATCAGGAACTGGTCGCCCTCGAACAGGAGATCCGGGAACTGTTGCGGCCTCTGCATGGGCGTCCGTTTATGGTATTTCACCCCTCCTGGGGCTATTTTGCCGATGCGTTTGGTTTGCGGCAGTTGGCGATTGAGAGCGAAGGAAAAGAGCCGGGGGCGCGCAACCTGATGCGGCTGATCGATCAGGCGCGTGCGCAGCAGATTAAGGTGATCTTCATTCAGCAGCAGTTTGGTCAGCGCCAGGCCGCTGCGTTGGCCGATGCCATCGGCGGACGACTGGTGGCACTGGATCCGCTGGCTGAGTCCTATATCGAAAACATGCGTACGATTGCCCGGGCAATCGGTGGAGCTTACCCATGAGTGGCGCGCCGGTAGTATCGCTAGAGAATCTTTCATTCTCCTACGGCGGGCCTTGTGTGCTGGACCGTGTCAACCTAAAGGTAGTGGAACGGGAGTTTCTCGGCATTGTCGGGCCCAACGCGGGCGGCAAAAGCACGCTGCTGAAACTGATGTTGGGGCTGCTGGATCCGCTCAGGGGCAAGGTGCGGGTGTTGGGCGAACGCCCCCAGCGCAGCCGTACCCAGATCGGTTATGTGCCCCAGTATCCCCAGTTCAGCCGGGACTTCCCCATTACCGTTGAACAGACGGTGATGATGGGGCGGCTGGGTAAGTCCGGTATTTTTGGCCATTACCGGCGTCGCGACCGGGAAGTGGCCCGGCAGGCGATGCGCGAAACGGAGGTATTGGACCTCGCCGCCCGCCAGCTTTGCACGTTATCGGGCGGTCAGCTACAGCGGGTATTGATGGCTCGGGCACTGGCCTGTGAACCGCAGATTTTGATGCTGGATGAGCCGACTGCCAATATCGATATGCGAATTGAGACGGAGATTTTCGATCTGTTGAAACGATTCAACCGGCGTATGACTATCATCGTGGTTTCCCACGATGTCGGCTTTATCTCCGGTTACGTGAATCGGGTCGCCTGTCTCAATCGCACCCTGATTTGTCATCCCACGGCGGCTATCGACGGCGATACCATTCGTACCTTGTACGACGCCGACGTGAAGAGGGTGGAGCATCGGCATTGATGGAGACGGCAGGCAGATCATGATGGAATTTTTCAGCGCTCTCTGGCAACACCCGTTTCTGCAACAGGCTCTGATTGGCGGTCTGCTGGCGAGTATCGGCTGCGGTATCATCGGCAGCTACGTGGTGGTCAAGCGGATCGGCTTTCTGGCAGGGGGGATCTCCCACAGCGTTCTGGGCGGGATGGGGGTTGCCTTCTTTTTCGGTATGAGCCCGCTCGGCGGGGCATTGCTGGCGGCGGTTGGGGCGGCGTTGCTGCTCGGCTGGGTACGACTCACCTGGCGCGAGCAGGAAGATACCCTGATCGGCGCCCTGTGGGCGGTCGGCATGGCGATCGGTATCCTGTTTATCTCCAAGACGCCCGGTTACAGCGTCAGCCTGATGAGCTATCTTTTTGGTAATATCCTGATGGTGGACTCAGTCGATATCTGGATGATGGCGGGCATCGACCTGGTTATTCTGTTGACCATTTCGTTCTGTTACCAACAATTTCTCGCGGTCTCCTTCGATGAAGAGTTTGCCCGGCTGCGTGGCGTGCCGGTCACCTTTTTCTACCTGCTGCTGCTCTGCATGGTGGCAGTGACAGTGGTGCTGCTGATTCAGGTGGTGGGGCTGATCCTGGTGATTGCGCTGTTGACGCTGCCGGCGGCAATAGCGGCCCATTATGTGCATAGCCTGGGTAAGATGATGCTGTTGGCGACGTTGCTGGGTGCCCTGTTTACGGTGTCGGGGCTGGTGCTTTCTTATACGCCGGACCTGCCGGCCGGTGCGACGATTATCCTGGTGGCCGGGATCAGCTATCTGGTTTCGCTGCTGTTTACCACCGCCCGAAAGCGCCGGGCATTACGCAGACAACTGCAACAGGCGGTGTCATGAAGTCGGATTATTGCCAGGACAGCTGTCAACAGGTACTGCACAAGGCAGAGCGGTTGTGTGAGGGGCGGGGTGTGCGCTTGACCTCGCAACGGCGTCAGGTGCTGGAGATCCTCTGCGCCAGCCACAAACCGATGGGTGCCTACGATATTCTCGACCTGTTGAAGCGCGACGTACCGGCCGCCAAACCGCCGACGGTGTACCGTGCGTTGGAATTTTTGCTGCAACAGGGGTTGGTGCATCGTATCGAGTCCCTTAACGCCTATGTCGGTTGTATCCATCCGGATCATCCCCACGCCAGCCAATTCCTGATCTGTCGTGACTGCGGAGAAGTGCGGGAGTTGGAGAGCCAGACGGTGGACCGTACCTTGGGTAGCGCCATTCGGGAGTGTGGTTTCAAGGCTGACTCCCGGGTGATTGAAGTGACCGGACGTTGCCTGCGTTGTAGCAAGCAGGGGGTAGTATGAAGCGCTTGGTTCTGAAACTGCTTCAGGGATACAGTTACCTGATCAGTCCGCTACTCGGAAACAACTGCCGCTATTTTCCAAGCTGTTCCGCCTATACCCGTGAAGCGGTGGAGATCCACGGCGTGCTACGTGGCTTATGGATGGGTACGCGGCGCATCCTGCGTTGTCATCCGTTTCATGAGGGGGGCTACGATCCGGTACCGGGATCGCCCGAGTCGGAGTGCCGGCATAAGCATTGATGACGATACGGCGCCACAGTGATTGACTGTAGGGGCCGGCCCCTGTGTCTGCCCTTTTTCAACCGTATCACCACCTGCCGGGCAACCACGGGGTTGCCCCTACACCGAACCTGAAAACCACCCCCCCGGGTCCTGTAGGGGTGGGCCCCTGTGCCAGTCCTTTTTCAACCGTATCGCCATTGTCCGGGCAACCACGGGGGGTTGCCCCTACATCCATCCCTGTGCTCCGCGGCATAAGTCCATCCCTGGACAAAAAAAGCCGGCCACAAGGGCCGGCTCGGGGGGGGCCTGAAGCGGGGGATCAGGCGGGTAAATTGATCAGTTTGAGTCCGGTCATATTCTGCATGACGCGAATCACCTGATTGCTGTAGCCGGCTTCGTTGTCATACCAGACATAGAGTACGGCGCGGTTGTCTTCAACGATGGTGGCGGCCGAGTCGACGATGCCGGCCTGGGTGGAGCCGACCAGGTCGCTGGAGACCAGTTCGGTGGAGGTGGTGAAGCCGATCTGTTCACGCAGTGCCGAATTCAGCGACGCCTCCCGCAACAGTCCGTTCAGCTCTTCCACGCTGGTGTTCCGCCCCAGGTTCAGATTCATCAATGCCATGGAGACATTGGGCGTGGGGACGCGAATTGCATTGCCGGTCAGCTTTCCGGATAGTTCCGGCAGGGCCTTGGCCACAGCCTTGGCGGCGCCGGTTGAGGTGATGACCATATTGAGCGGCGCGCTGCGCCCGCGGCGCTCCGCCTTGTGGTAGTTGTCGATCAGGTTTTGGTCGTTGGTGTAGGCGTGGATGGTCTCGAGGTGACCGTTATTGATCCCCAGGGTGTCATTCAGCACCTTGAGTACCGGCACGATGGCGTTAGTGGTGCAGGAGGCGGCGCAGAGGATCTTGTCGTCCGCGCTGATCTCGTTGTGGTTCACGCCGTAAACGATATTTTTGATATCACCCTTGGCCGGGGCGGTGAGCAGCACTTTGGCCGTGCCCTTGGATTTCAGGTGCAGCCCAAGGCCTGCTTCGTCCTTCCAGATGCCTGTGTTATCCACAATCAGGGCATTGTTGATGCCATACTGGGTGTAATCGATGGAGTCTGGGGAGTCGGCGTAGATCACCTGGATGTAGTTGCCGTTGGCGATGATGGCATTGTTTGCTTCATCGATGACGATGGATCCATTAAACGGGCCGTGGACAGAATCCCTACGTAGCAGGCTGGCGCGTTTTTTCAGGTCACCCTCGCGGCCACCGCGAACCACGATAGCCCGCAGGCGCATTTTGTTGCCGGCACCGGTACGCTCGATCAGCAAGCGGGCAAGCAGGCGACCGATACGGCCGAAGCCGTAAAGCACCACATCCTGTGGTCCCGGCAGCGGGCTTTTTTTGCCGGTATTGATTTCAGCCAACTGCTGATCCAGGAATGCCTGCATGCTGAGTTGGTCTGCGACCTCCATATAGGCGTTGCAGAGTTTTCCCAGGTCCAGCCGAGCCGGGGCGAGGTCCATACCGGCGATCGCTTCCAGCATGGCAAAAGAGGTGGCGATATCCAGTTCGATACCGACCATCTGGCGGGCGTAACGGTGAGCTTTGAGAATATCGATAGTGGTGGCGTTCATCAGGCGCCGGCCGTACATCAGGATCACCAGCCCTCTGTCACGATATAGCTGTCCTACCAGTGGAATCATCTTTTCGGCTAGGTTTTGGCGATCCTTCCACTCGTTCAGGTACTGCTCACTTGCGCTCAAGCTCATATCTCAACCCCGTTCTAGCTTGCTGATTTTCAGATGTATGGAACGTTTACTGCCTATTGGACACCCGCGGTGTGCGTGGATCATACCAGAAAACAGCCATTTTGTGCGGTGCACGATAGAAAAAAGTTAAAAAATAATTGGATGATTGTACTAATGTGATTTTTTATCCGAGAAAAGCTTGATGGCGGCTAATTTATTGCTGCAAAAGTGAAAAATTCATCGATTGGGCTATGCTTTTCTAACCTGTGCCGGCTGAATGACTGGAGGGGAGATCGGGTTCAGGTACCGGCTTCTCTCGGGAGTGAAGACTATGGGTATGTTAGATAAGTGGTTTGGAAGCAAGCACGCCTATCCCCCCCTGGAGGCGGGTAGTGATGCGCAGCACTATCTGGATGATATCAGCGATGAACTGAAGGGCCTGGCGCGCCAAGTGCGGGGGCCGCTGGAGGTGATTCCCTCGGACCACGAGGCGTTCGTGTTTATTGGCAAACCGCCTCAACAGTTTGGTATCGCCTGGATACACGACGGTGAAGTGACCAGCTTCCAGAAGCTGGTGGAGGAGTGGCATCTGTCGAATGAACAGCGGAAAGCGTTTATTCATGAACTACAGGATGCCTATGAACATGCCGAGGGGGTGCGCCGTTACAGCGCCAGGATCGGTGGGCGAAAGATTACCGTTACACCCTCACCGCTGCTGGAAAGGGCGGTACATGAAGTGTTTGATCACATGCACTGAGGCGAGATGGATAACAGGCCACGGCCGAAAGCCGGCCGTGGCCGGGTCGTTAATACATATGTTGTCCGCCGTTGATGGAGAGGGTAGAGCCGGTGACGAAGCCGGCCTCATCCGACACCAGGAACAGCACTGCACGGGAGATGTCCTCGGGTTGGCCTAGGCGGCCGACCGGAATGGTACGGATAATCTTTTGCAGCACCTCGGCCGGCACGGCGCGGACCATATCGGTCTCGACGTAGCCCGGCGCAATGGCATTCACGGTAATACCCTTGGTCGCCCCTTCCAGGGCCAGTGCCTTGGTGAATCCGTGGATGCCCGATTTGGCGGCTGCATAGTTGACCTGTCCGTATTGACCGGCCTGGCCGTTTACCGAACCGATATTGACGATGCGTCCGAAATTGCGTTCGCGCATTCCTTCAATGACACATCGGCAGGTATTGAAACAGGAGGCAAGGTTGGTCTGAATGACCTTGTCCCACTGATCGAAAGTCATGCGGTGCATGGTGCCATCGCGGGTAATGCCCGCATTGTTGATCAAAACCTCGATCGGCCCCATGGATGATTCGATGGACTGTATGCCCGCGGCAACCTGGCCATAATCACTGACATCAAATTTGACCGCCTTGATGCCGGTGCGGTCGGTAAATTCGTTTGCCGCCTGATCATTGCCGCCGTAGTTGGCTACAACCTCATAGCCGCTATCCTTGAGTGCGACACAGATTGCCTCGCCAATGCCCCGTGTGCCGCCCGTTACTAGTGCTACTCGCCCCATGATCTACTCCTTCTGATACTTTTGGATTGTCAGATGTCGGTACGTCTGAGACATCGCGTTCCCTGTGGTCGGTGCTGTCATCGGAAGCACTTGCTAAGGAGCTATACACCGCTTCTGTTGCAGCAGAGTTAAGTCGCGTCAATGATAGGTGGGGTTCCGTTGATTGTTGTTTGACGCGGATTCCGCCTTCAGGGCTGATACCATACTACCGAAAAAAAGCGGCTTGTGAATGATAATCAATAAAACAGTGGGTGCTAATGTAGGCGGGGTGGCACAGGGAGTTGCCATTTGCCGTTAAATCACGTGAAATAGACCGTTTAGTCGGTCTATCCCGGATAGATCGCGCGGTTTCATAAGCGGCCGATGGTGAGTGGAAATCGGGTGCTGCTGAATGGTCGGGCCTGCTGGTTTGTCTGGCATGGCCAGATGGATGAGCCGGCGCGGTTGCTATGGATATAGCGGGTTCCAGATCGATGCCACCATCCGGACTACAAATATTAAATGAAATTTCTCGCCTTCTTTCATATCGCCTTAATCGTTATTTTTGCCGCGCTTAACGGCATCATGCTTTATCTATTCATGTTGCAACTTCCCTATGGCCTCGATCCCTTTCTGTACAGCCTAGCCTCATGGGACAAATTGAGTCCGCAGATCGTGTATGTGGCCGCGATCAGTGCGCTGCTGGCGGTGGTGGGTGCGATCCTGGTTCAGCGTCTGCCGGAGTTGTGGAAAAATCGTCTGCTGTACGCGCGGAATCAGTATCCGCATCCGGCCAGTGACGCCTTTTTAACCACCCGTAAACAGCCATTCGAATCGCTTCAATTACAGGCGAAATTCCCGATGGTGAAGGACTCCGGCTTCAGTCGCAAGGTACAGACGGAGGTGTGGCTGGATACCTATCGGCGGCACAGTGAAACACCGGTGGTTTTGAACACGAAACTGCATTGGGACATGTTGCGGGATATCTATCTGCTGAGTATCTATTTCCTCGGCTTCTTCCTGATCGGCTGGCTAATCAATATCGGGGTGCCGTTCCAGATTGTCGGTATCTATCTGTTTCTGTATGGCACCCAAACGCTGTTCCTGCTGTTTGCGGCGCGTCGGGTGGGGTATCGGATGGTGGACAATGTGCTGGCTCTGGAGCTGGGACTGGAAGAGGAGCGCAAACCGCTGGGAAGAAAGCGTAAATAGGCTATGCCGCGTTGTTTAACTGACCACGATCAGGTCCTTTAGCCGCAGCGACCGTTTGCTACTGCGGTAGGCGACCTGGGCCAGGAACAACTCGCCGGCCGCCAGCGCATCGGTCAGTGCGTTATGGGCCGGATAGCGTGGCAGCCCGTAGCGGGTGCGCGCCTTGGCCAGGCGCAGATCGCCGGAGCGGATTGCCTGGTCGCGCAAGCGGAATTGCCTTACCTCCAGTGCCAGGGTATCCACTACCGGGCAGAGAAATGGGTAACCGTAAAGGTTTTGGCAGGCGTGGTTGAGGAATTCGTACTCAATGGCGGCGTGGTGGGCCAACAATGCCTTGCCTTTCAGGGCTTGCAGTATTATCGGCAGTACTGTATCCAGCGGTTGTGCGCTAGCGGCCTCATCATCCAGGATCCCGTGTACCACCGCAGACGCTTCCGGAATGTTCACGGTCGGCCGAATCAATATGTGTGTGGCATCGTTTAACACCAGCCGATCGCCCCGGACGGTAGTAAAGCCGACGCTCAGGATCTGATCCTGGCTCGCCTCCAGTCCGGTGGTTTCAAAATCAATTGCCAGATAATCCACTTGGCGCCAATCGTTGTCCCGGTCCGGAAAGGGCGTGTCATAGTAATCGCGTAGCGGACCGTCCGGCATTTTGCGTGTCCACCAGTTGCGTCGCTCTTCCAGATTGAAGAGGTACTTCCAGATCGACACCGGCTACCTCAGGTAACGCTGGCTGAGGACATTTTGCATGGTGCGAACGACGGAGAAGGCATCCTTTAAGTGGCTACGCTCGAAATGGGACAGGTCATCCGGAGACATATAGTTGTTGGGGGCTTCTCCGGCCTTGATTTGCCGTGCCTGATGGCGGATGCGCAACGAACCTACAAACTCCAGGGCATCGCGAAGATCGTGTGCCCCGCCATGGGAGACTTCCCCGCCGGATGCCACTTCCTTAAGTCGGTCCTGCGTGTTGATGGCATGGCTGCCGGCGGCCAGGGCATAGACCCGGGCCAGATCGACGATAGGTACGATACCGGTGTGTTTCAGGTCAAAGGTGTGATCGTGCTCGCCACCGCTGATCAAGACGAAATTGCGGAAGAAGCCGAGCGGCGGTTTGAAGCTCAAGGCGTTGCCGGCCATGTAGGCGAGAAATATCTGGTTGCCGCGGGTTTTATCCAGCAGGTACTGGCGCAGCTCGCGGAACAGGTTCTTCTCGCCGTGAATACAGCGCAGGTCGAAGAAGACGCAGGTCAGCATCAGCGCCTTGGGTTCGGGTTGGTTGACCCAGTGGTTAAAGTAGCGCTTCCAGGCCGCCAGCGGTTGGCACCACTTGTCGGTGACTGCCATCATCTCACCGGGGCAGTAGACATAGCCGCAGGCATTGAGACCGTCACAAACAAACTGGGCGAGGTTCTTGAAATAGTCGCCGTGTGTTTTCGGATCATAACTGTCATCCAGCAGCAGACAGTTGTCCTGGTCCGATTTCGCGGTCTGTTCGCTGCGTGCCTGGGAGCCGGCTGCCACCCAGGCATAGGGCACCGGTGGTGGACCGAGGCGCGCTTCCGCCAGTTGCAGCAAGCGCACGGTGATGGAATCGACGACCGCTGTGATCACATGTCCGATGCTGTTGGCTGTGGCATCGGCGGCGGACAGATTGAGTAACAGTTGGGGGAGTTTGGCGCTGATGCCGGCCAAACCCTGCACCTCATTCTGTTTGTAGACTGAGCTGACCAGATAGACCGCCGATGTGGTGTGGCGTTGGGCAAAATCGGTGGCGGTCAGCATGCCGGCCACTTCCCCCTGGCGCAGGATCGGGAGGTGATGGATATTGGCCCGGGCCATGTGCAGCATCGCGTCAAAGGCGTAATCGCTGGCCTCCAGGGTTTGTGGCTCCTCGGTCATGATGTGGCTGATCGGCAGGTCGGTGTCCAGGCCCTTAGCCACGACCCGGCGGCGCAGATCGCGATCGGTGACAATGCCTTTCAGAACGCCGTTTTCGGTGATGAGAATGGAGGAGACACGCTCATCCGACATCACGCTGGCGGTTTCCCGTATGCTTGCCGTCGGCGGCATACTGATCGGTGCACGGCTGATCATGTCGCCGATCTGGGTGGTCATTAAGCCGAGTTGGGAGCTGCCATCTTCGCCGGTACTGCTGATGGCATCCCGCAGGCGGTCGCCCCCGGCGGGTTCAAAGAAGTAGGAGAACTGCGGATGTTCCCGGCAGAAATTATCCACGTCCGCGGCCGGCAGCAGGTAGACCAGACTATCTTCCATGGCCGTTCCCTGGAACTCTTCGTGGCCCTCCATATGTGAGGCGCGGTAGCCAAATAGGTCGCCTTCCCCGAGCCGTGCCAATAGCTCATCCTGGGTGCCGTGGATCTCTACCGCGCCGCTACGCACCAGATAGAGGTAGTCATCGATACTACCGGAGTCGGGAATGGTGGCATCGCGTCGGAAATAACGGATCTGCAACTTCTCCGGCATCTGGTCGAGGGCTTGCTCCGGCAATTGGTCGAAGGGGTGGTGGGCGGAGAGGAAGTCCCGTATCTCTATCAGTTCGATTTCCATGTTCTGTCCCGTTTCTTGTCACTGTTTGGTGGAGGTTGTTGTTCTGGAGGTCGGCCCTGCGCTTTCCTATCGGTAATCCGTTCTCCAGGGTAATCGCAGGGGGTTGCTCCTACGCCGAATCTGAAAAAACACCGCCCGGCCTGTAGGGGTGGGCCCCTGTGCCTACCCAAGCTTAAGATGCCCCTGAAACAGAGGGCAACCACAGGGGGTTGCCCCTACATCAATCCCTGGACAAAAAAAGGGCCTGCACGAGGCAGGCCCTATCTTACATCACATTAACTGACTGTGATTAGTGGCCGGTGGCACCACCTGCACCCTTCGGGATACGAATATCCTCGACGATGTGCTGGATATGCTCGGGTGGCTCTGCAGTCACCTTGGATACCAGAACAGCTGAAACGAAGTTCAGGATGGCACCGACAGCACCGAACGCCTCAGGAGAGATGCCCAGGATGTGGTTGGCCGGGATGTTGGCCGCCATCGCGGTACCCGGGATGAAGAACCAGCCCTTGAACCAGAAGATGTAGACCAGGGTGGAGGTAATACCCACCAACATACCAACGACTGCACCGGTGTTGTTCATGCGCTTGTTGAAGATACCCATCATCAACGCCGGGAAGATCGAGGAAGCGGCCAGACCGAAGGCCAACGCCACGGTTTGTGCGGCGAAGCCGGGTGGGTGCAGACCCAGGTAACCGGCTACGGCGATGGCACCAGCCATGGCGATACGCGCCGCCAGCAGCTCACCCTTCTCCGTGATGTCGGGCTTGAAGATGCCCTTCAACAGATCGTGCGAGATGGAGGAGGCGATAGCCAACAGCAGACCGGCCGCGGTAGAGAGTGCCGCTGCCAGACCACCGGCTGCCACCAGGGCAATCACCCAGTTCGGCAGTTTCGCGATCTCGGGGTTGGCCAGTACCATGATGTCGCGGTCAACCTTCAGCTCGTTAGTGTCACCGTTACGGTACTCAACACGGCCGTTCTTGTTTTTATCTTCGAACTTCAACAGACCGGTTTTTTCCCAGTTCTTGAACCACTGGGGACGTGCTTCGTATTCCAGGGCGCCGTCAGCCGCCGCCACAGGGCCGGGTTGTACGGTGTTGGCCAGGTTCAGCATCGCCATGGCAGCCACAGCCGGAGCGGTGGTGTAGAGGATGCTGATGAAGACCAGTGCCCAGCCGGCGGATGAACGGGCATCCTTGACTTTGGGTACGGTGAAGAAGCGGATGATCACGTGGGGCAGACCCGCGGTACCGATCATCAGCGAGAAGGTGTAGAGCACCATATTCAGGGTGCCACCTTTCTGCGCCGTGTATTGCGAGAAGCCGAGATCGACGACTGTCTGGTCCAGCTTGGTCAGCAGCGGCGTACCGTCGCTGACGTTGCCGAACAGACCCAGCTGTGGCAGTGGGTTGCCGGTGAGCTGCAGGGAGATGAAGATGGCCGGGATGGTGTAGGCCATGATCAACACGCAGTACTGGGCGATCTGGGTGTAGGTGATGCCCTTCATGCCACCGAGTACGGCGTAGAAGAACACGATTGCCATACCGATCAGCAGACCGGTAGTGAAGTCCACTTCCAGGAAGCGGGAGAAGGCGACACCGATACCCTTCATCTGACCGATTACGTAGGTGATGGAGGCTACGATCAGACAGATAACCGCCACGATACGGGCGGTCTGTGAGTAGAAGCGATCACCGATGAACTCCGGTACGGTGAACTTGCCAAACTTACGCAGGTAAGGGGCCAGCAGCATGGCCAGCAGTACATAACCACCGGTCCAGCCCATGAGGAACAGGGACGCATCGTAGCCCTTGAAAGCGATCAGGCCGGCCATGGAGATGAAAGAAGCCGCGGACATCCAGTCTGCAGCGGTGGCCATGCCGTTGGCGACCGGGTGTACGCCACGGCCGGCGGCATAGAACTCGCCAGTCGTGCTTGCACGGGCCCATACGGCGATGCCGATATAGAGCGCGAAGGTCAGACCGACGACGATAAAAGTTAATGTTTGCAGTTCCATTAATCGAACCCCTTATTAGTCTTCGTGAACGTCAAACTGACGATCCAACTGGTTCATCTTGTAGGCGTAGAAAAAGATCAACACCAGGAATACGATCATGGAACCCTGTTGTGCAAACCAGAATCCAAGGTCAGTGCCGCCGATCTTGATGCCGGCCAGTGCAGGGCGAAGGATGATGCCGAAACCGTAAGAACATACGGCCCAGATCACCAGACAAATTGAGATGAGTCTGACGTTGGCCTTCCAGTAGGCCATCCCAGACGTATTTTGTGTACTCATTATTTAAGTCCTCCGGATTATTAATAGTGCGCGCTCGTCTCGACCCCATGTTCCGGTCAACTACAGATGCATCATAACCGGAGCCATATCAGTCGAATTCCATCTGAAGTACGGATACGGGAATCCTCCCCAGGCGACCGCGCTTCATTCTGCATGATTTAGGCCAGAAAATACAATTCCTATTTCTATCAAATAGATACTGAATATAGGGGAATTTTAGGTGGGTCGCTGAGCCGATTTTTTGTTACCGCAAGTAGCGATAGGGCGTGGTGTCTGGGGTGTTACCTGTTACCTTATGTAACATCTACGGGTGGGGGTGCGTTAACCCTTCCCAGGGCTGGCAACTGGCTTATAATCCGTTGCCATGAATACCTTTTTTGATAACCTCCTGGCGCTGGCCCTGGAGTCCGCGCCCTGGCTGCTGTTCGGATTGATTGCCGCCGGGCTGATCCGGGCTTGGTTGCCGGTTCATCTGGCCGGCCAGATGCTGGGCGGCCGGGGCCTGAGGCCGGTGATGCGGGCCGCCTTGGTGGGGGCGCCCTTGCCTCTCTGCTCCTGCAGTACCCTGCCGGCGGCCATGTCTCTGCGTCGGGCCGGGGCATCCAAGGCCTCTACCACCGCCTTTCTTATTGCCACGCCGGAAACGGGGGTCGATTCGGTGGCGCTCTCCTGGGTGCTGCTCGGTCCCTTGATGGCCATTATCCGCCCCGTGGCGGCAGTTGTCTCGGCGCTGGTCGCCGGCCTGCTGGTCGGTCGCTTAGAAGACAATAAGAGTGTGCCAACGGTAGCAGCGCCGCTGAACGAGACGCCGGTGGCAGATACCTGCTGCGGTTGCAGTGCGACCTCGACGGCACCGGACAAGGTACTGAATGCCGAGTACGAGGACGGGTTTTGGCAACGTACGCTGGACGGGTTGCGTTATGCCTTTACCGATCTGCTGGATGACCTAGCCCTGTGGTTGTTCCTGGGGCTACTGGCGGCCGCGCTGGTGCTGACGCTGGTACCACCCAATCTGCTGAGTGATTGGGGCAGTGGTTTGTTTGCCATGTTATTGATGTTGGTGATCTCGGTGCCGATGTATGTCTGTGCTACCGCCAGCACGCCGCTGGCTCATGCCATGCTGTTCGCCGGTGTTTCACCCGGTACTGTACTGGTGTTCCTGTTGGCGGGGCCGGCCAGCAATATCGCCAGCCTGGTGATGGTGCGGCGTGAACTGGGGGGGCGGTCTCTGGCGGCTTACCTGTTTGGTGTCGGCGGCGTCAGTATCCTGCTGGGGTTGGTGTTGGATATGGCCGTGGCGGGTTTCTCTATCGACCTGATTGCCGATCTCGCTCAAGTGGGTGAGGGCGGTACCGAGTTACCGGTGGTGTTCTCCATGTTGACGTTGCTGATTTTGCTGGTGATGTCGATTAGGCCGCTACGGCGTTATCTTTCTCGCGGCAAGGTGCGCGATGATGGTAGCTGTTGTGGCTGAGTATCTATTCGGCGGTTATCTGCCTTCCTTTTGTTGATTGAGTGTGATGAGTACTTCTTTATTTGATTCGCAGCAAGCGTACCGGTCGGCATTTGGCCGCGGACTGAGGGAGATGCTGACTGGCTATGATGAGCTGGGAGTGTTTATCCTGGTGCTGGCCAACGCCATGATTGACCCGGAGATATGGGATGAGTTGTCCGTCCCGTTGCGGCAAAAATTCGAACGGTTGGCACGCTTGCACGGCGATTCCCGGCAAGGCGGCTCGTTGGACGATGCCCAGGATGATCGACGGGTATTTTCGCAGCTGATGGAGATGGGGTTCGACGCCATTACGCCGGTGCAGTGGCGCCAGGCAGGGCCTTGGGAGTTGCAGTTCAATTCACTGCGTGCGCTCAGGCCTCCGCGCATGATTGAGCGGCAGGTGGCCGGGCTCTCCGCCCCCTTTAACCCGGATGAGTTTCATTTTGCCAAACCGTTCCTGCGTAAGGAGATATGTTGGCGTGGTGAGTTGCAGGGGCGGGACGTCTCGCTGCTATACAATAAATTTCCCTTCGTTCGGTTGCTAGGGTTGCTGGTGCCAGAGGCGCGTGAAGGGCGGCCGCAGCTTCTGCATCAGGCTGACCACGACTATATTTGGCGGGTGATCGGGGCGCTGCAAGCGGCATTGCCGGGTGTGGGGATCGGCTATAACAGCTTTGGTGCCTGTGCTTCGGTCAATCATCTCCACGGTCATCTGTTTGTGCGCGACGAGCCGCTGCCGATCGCGGCGGATCACTGGTCGCACAACGGCGGCGACGTGGACTACCCGTCAGACTGTCTCCGTTTCGGTTCTGCGCAAGAGTCCTGGTCCTACATTCAGGATCTGCATGGTCGTCAGGTCCCCTATAACCTGATCGCTTTTCCCGACACCCTCTATTGCCTGCCGCGGCGGCCCCAGGGCAGTGGTCAGTTGCCCGGCTGGAGCAGCGGTTACGGGTGGTACGAGATGGCGGGTGGCTGTGTGCCGCAGGATGAGGCTCAGTATCGGCAGCTCACTGCCGAACCGCTGACCGATGCGTTGCAAGCGCTAAAATCTTAGTCTAGCCAGGAGCGAGTGCCAGTTCCGCTTGCGGTGCGGGCTGTGCGCGCTGACGGGTGAGCCGGTTGCTGCGGATCAGGTTGCGAATGGTCAGGGGTTGCGGCCGGCCGGGGTAATAGCCTTGAATAAAATCGACCCCGATCGACTTCAGGCGCTCAGCGGTATCCTGGCACTCGACAAATTCGGCGATGGTTTGCTTACCCATGATTTGACCGATCTGATTCATCGCCTTGACCATGGCGAAATCCTGCGGATCTTTGATCATGTCACGTACAAAAGAGCCGTCGATCTTCAGGTAATCAACCGGCAGCTGTTTTAAGTAGGCGAATGAGGAGAGGCCGCTGCCGAAATCGTCCAGGGCAAAGTGACAGCCCAGTTTTCGCAATGCCGAGATGAATTCACCGGCCCGGTCGATATTGGAGATGGCGGCGGTTTCCGTGATCTCGAAGCAGAGACACTTGGCCGGAAATTGTGCGTCGGCGAGCCGCTCGGTAATCAGTCGGAGCAACGCCGGGTCGCCGATAGAGTGACCGGACAGGTTGACCGATATCATGCCGAATTGGCTGTTAAAGCGGGCATGGTGGTTCATCCAGTCAAAGGTTCGATTGACCACCCAGCGATCCAGTGTCGTGATCAGGCCGAAGCGCTCGGCGGCCGGCAGGAAGGTGGCTGGTGAGATAATCCCGGCATGCTTGTCTTTCAGTCGTAGCAGTACTTCAAAGTGGCGGTTGTTCCCCTGCTCTCCGGCCAGCGAGGTGATGGGTTGGAAGTAGAGGCAGAGGCGCTCTTGTTCCAGCGCTTCGGTCAGTCGGTTGACCCAGCCCATCTCGCTGAATCGCTGTTCCAGTTCCCGATTGCTGGCATCGAAGATGTGGTATCGGTTGCGCCCGGTATCTTTGGCGGTATAGCAGGCGGTATCGGCGGCGCTGAGGGCGGTGGTGCTGTCCGCCGTGGTCGCGTCTATCGGATAGATGCCGATACTGGCACTGACGGTGAAAGCCTTGCTGCCCCAAACAAAGCGGAAATTACGGATCGCCTCCAGAAGCTGGTCCGCTACATGGGTAGAGGGGGCCAGGGTGCAGTTGTGCAGCAGGATGCCGAATTCGTCTCCACCCAGGCGCGCCAGTATATCGCCCTTGCGCAGGCAGAAATTGATCACCGCCGTGAGGTCGCGCAGCATGGCGTCCCCCGCTACATGGCCGCAGGTGTCGTTGATCACCTTGAACTGATCCAGATCGAGATAGAGCAGGGTGTGGCGTTGCTGTTGGTCGCGGCAATGGATGACGGCACTGTCGATCAGCCGTTCAAACTCCTGGCGATTGATCAGATGGGTCAAGGAGTCGTGGGTCGCCTGGTGAAAGATCTGGCGATTTCGGTCGGTGGTCTGACGGATGACCAGATACGCGATGCCGAGGCTGATCAGCAGCAACAGGGCGGTCAGCCAGAACAGGAACCGTTCGGTATTGTTGTAGTTGTCCCGGCTCGTGCCGATGGCGTGCCGGGTCTCCCGTTTCACCTGCTGGATCAGTTGATCGAGCAGGGGTAGCACGATACGTTGTCCGGTGCCGGCACGGCCGGTTAGGGATTCGAGCTGGTCAGCGGCAGGGTCCTCGAGCAGCGCCGCCATGATCGCCTCGGCTTCCGGATGGACCCGGAGGGCGGCTTGGCTGATCTGTTCCAGCCGCTCGTGCTCGGTGTTGCTCAAGGCCTGATTGGCGAAGCGGTCAAGGTCGCCCTGAAACTGCTGGAAATAGCGGATGAAGTCAAGCCGGTGATGGGGCCGGAGCCAGCGGTTGGGTTCATGGATGGCGTTGTAGAGGCTGTCAATATGGTGCTGCAGGGATGCCCGCATGGCGTAAACCAGTTCCAGTTTCTGGCTGCTCTGATCGATCAGGCGGTTGACCTTCTGGTTGGCGGAGCGCAACTGGTAGATGGTGATACTGACTGTGGCCAGGGTGAGCAGCAGGATGGCCAGGAAACCCAAGGTAACGATAAAGCGGCTGTCGTGCAGCGGTATCGGCACGCCTTCATCCCGATCGCGTGCCGGTTCCGGCGGGCGGAGGTGTGTGGTTCTCTCAGGTTCTTTTTGGGTAACGGGATGACTCAACGTCTTCTGCTCAGGGCATGGTTATATTCATTCCCTGAATCTATCTGGCCTGAACAATACCCGGTAACGTCTTCTTTTTCCAACAGAATTTAAAGCATGTTCCGGGCTGGGAAAACTATTTTTCCGGTACCTCAATGCCGTAGGCACGGATACGGGTGTTGAGAGTAGGGCGGGAGATATCCAGTATCTGTGCCGCGCGTTTTTTTTCGTAGCCGGTGAAGCGGAGGATATTTTCGATGTGCTCTTTCTCCATCTCCTGAATGCTTTTGATCAGCAGTGGCAGCCGCGTCTGCGGGGTGTCGCTCTCCAGCTGCAGGGTCTCGGGTAACAGCACATCACTCGGTGACAACAGCACCGCGCGACGCAGGGCGTTCTCCAGCTCGCGAACGTTGCCGGGCCAGGGGTAGGTTTTCAACTGCTCCATAGTCTCTTCCGGGATCAACTCTACGGAGCGGCCCATTTCGCGACGAATCTTCTCCAGGAAATACTGCACCAGAAGGGGGATGTCCTCCTGGCGTTCGCGCAGGGTCGGCAGCTCAATGGTGACTACCTTGAGGCGATAATAGAGATCCTGCCGAAAAGCGCCCTGGCTGACCAGGTTGGCCAAGTCCTTGTTGCTGGCGGTAATCACCCGCACATCACTCTTGATTGTTTCGTTTCCCCCTACCCGTTCGAATTCCCGCTCCTGCAGAAAACGCAGCAGCTTGAGTTGGATGTCGGGAGAGATTTCGGAGATCTCGTCCAGAAACAGGGTGCCGCCATGGGCCAGCTCGAACTTGCCCAGCTTCTGCTTGATGGCTCCGGTGAACGCGCCTTTTTCATGACCGAACAGCTCGCTCTCCAGCACGTTGGGCGCCAGCGAAGAGCAGACCAGCGGGATGAACGGATAATTACGGTACTGGCCGTTAAAGTGGATGGCCCGGGCCACCATCTCCTTTCCGGTGCCGCTTTCGCCATACAGCAGCACCGAGGCGCGGGTGTCGGCTACCGCACCGATGGTTTTGTAGACCGCCTTCATGCCTTTGCTGCGACCGACGATGACGTTGGGCTGAAAGGTACATTCCGAGGTGTCACAGAAGGGGATGCCGCTCTCCACCAGCGCGGCCATCTCACTGATCTTGGCGATCACCTCATCCAACTGGTCCAGGTCCAGTGGCTTGCCCAGGTGATCGATGGCACCGAGGCGGATCGCTTCGATAGCGGTATGCATGTCGTCGTAGGCGGTGATCATCACGACCGGCAGGGCCGGTTTTTTTTGCTTGATCTGTTGCAGGGCCTCAAATCCGTCCAGTTTTGGCAAACGCAGATCCAGCAGTACCATGTCTACCGGTTCCCCCAGTGCCAGCTCCACGCCCCGCAGACCGTCTTCTGCCGTCAGTACCTCATAGCCCTCTTCGATCAGGTGCAACTCCAGGGTGCGGCGGATGGCGCGGTCATCATCGACTATCAGGGCTTTTTTCATCAGCTCTCTTTCTCGGTTTGTTCAGTGGGTCCGTCCAGCGGCAGCAACAGGGTAAAGCAGGTCTTTTCTCCGGCGGCGCTGTCCACCGTGATGGTGCCCTGGTGACGTAAAACGATGCTCTGCAGGGTCGGCAGGCCGAGACCGCCACCGGAGACCTTGGTGGTATAGAAGGGATCGAAGATTTTGTCCAGGTCTTCGGCGGCAATCCCCTGGCCATTGTCGATCACCTGCAGTGACAGGTAGGGGCGGTGACGGCGCAGGATCAGGATTAGTTCACGGTAGCCGTCACGCTCTTCCAGCGCCTCGATGGCATTGGATATCAGATTCAGCACCACCTGTTCAATCTGCTCCGGGTCACAGGTCACTTCCAGGTCATCCCGCAGTTGTAATTCGGTATGGATGCCGGCTTCCTTGAAACGCTGGGCGAACAGCCGCATCACCCGGTGAATAATGGGGTTGAGGCTGGTCCGTTCCAGGCGCAGCGGGCGGGCGCGCGCAAAATCCATGACGTCATTCACCAGCCGGTTGAGGCGCAGTATCTCTTCCTCGACGATACTGAAGTGTTCCTGCAGCGGTCCAGCCGGTTGGGTGCGTTTGCGTATCATCTGGATATTCATGCGGATGGCCGACAGGGGATTGCGGATCTCGTGGGCCAGACCGAGGGCCAGATGACCGACCGCGGCCAGTTTCTTGGAGGCGAGCAGTTCGTCGAAGGTCGATTCCAGCCGGGCGCGTGCGTCGGCCAGGTCCTGGGTCCGGCGGTCCACCTGGATAGCCAGGATATGGTTCCAGGAGAGCAGGGCGCTGAGCAGAATGAAGGTGCCGGTGAAAATGATCACCACCAGAGTGCCGGAGTAGCGCTCCTGCTGCTGCATAAAGGAAGAGAGCAGGGCGTCCACCTCGCGGGTCGGGGTGGCGACGCCGAGGGTCCAGAGCCGGTCCTCAATGCGCACCGGCTGGTACCCCACCAGCTTGCTGACCGCCTTGTCCGGGTCAATCGGATCGACAAACTCATAGCTGCCGGTTCCCGGTTTGCCGTCCCGCATGGAGATCAGCAGGTTATACAGTTTCGGCCAGCGTGGCAGGAAGGTTTCCTCAAAGCCCCTGTCGGTGACCCGTCCCAGCGGATCCACCAGCACGGACTGCTGGTTGTTATCCACCAGCCAGGCGAAGCCGTGCTCGCCGATGGTGACCGACAATACCTGCCGTTTGGCCAGCTTGTCGAAGTTGAGGGTGAACATGGCGACGCCGTTGAAATCGCCCCGTTTGTTGTAGATTCCTTGCGCCACGATCAGCGCCTTGTCGCCTCGGTTTTGGCCACCCTCCAGGCGCATGAAGGGGGAGAGGTACATCTGCCCCGGCCGTCCTTCGTCCCGCGCCCAGCGGAAATAGTCACGCCAGGCGTAGTTGCGCCCCAGGGTGTACTCATCCGAGGGGCTGATGGCGACCACCGTACCGGCCTTGTCGAACACCACCAGATCGATGATGTCGGTCTCCATCAGGCTTTCGTACATACGTTGCAGACTGCCGCTCAGCAGCTGTGCCCGTTCGCGGCTGACCCCCTTCTCTTCAAACAGGCTGGCGACCAGACTGAGATTGCGTCGGAAGGTGGCAAAGGTCTCTTCGATGGAGTGGGCCGCCTGCTTGGCCAGGATCAGTTGTTGGCGGTTGTACTGTTCGAAGAAGCGTTTGCGCGCCTCCATTCGAACCGCGTCGGTGGTCTGCAGTATGCCCACCAGAGCCGCCGTGCTGACCCCGACCAGCATGCAGATAGCCACCCACAACCAGAACGGCTTGCGTAAGGTGATGGCGGAGAAGAGTCGGCTGATCGCGTGCATAGTGATCCCATCATTCTACACAGTTTCATTTTTGCCTCACCACTAACCGTTCCGGGTCGTTGCTTTGCCGTCACACTCCCAGGTATTGCTTGTGCAGTTCGGGATTTTCCAGCAGCTCACGAGAGCGTCCGTGATACACCACTTCACCCTTGTTGATGATGTAGTTGCGGTCACAGATCGGTAGCAGTGCATTGATGTCCTTGTCGACAATAATCGAGGCGATACCGGTGGACTTGATGTGGCGAATCACCACCCAGATCTCCAGCCGTATCAACGGTGCCAGTCCTTCGGTGGCCTCATCCAGGATGATCAGGTCAGGGTTGGTCATCAGCGCCCGGGCGATGGTTAGCATCTGTTGTTCGCCACCGGAGAGTTGATTGCCCATGTGGGTCAGCCGCTGACCCAGGCGCGGAAACAGCTCCAGCACCTTATCCAGGGTCCACTCGTCACGCCCGTCCGGACCGGTGCGGGCCGCCATGGTGAGATTTTCCAGCACGCTGAGGTTGGGGAAAATACCCCGGTCTTCAGGTACGAAGGCGATCCCCTGGCGGATGATCTGGTGGGTGCTCAATCGGGTGGCCTCTTTGCCGCGGATGGTGATGCGCCCGGAGCGCGGCGGCGTCAGGCCGATCAGGGAGCGTAGGGTGGTGGTTTTACCCATACCGTTGCGCCCCATCAGACTGACCGTCTCACCCGCGTCAATGGTGAGGTCGATGCCGCGCAGGATATGGCTGTCGCCATAATAGGTGTGCAAGCCCTCGGCCTGTAACAGCGGGGTGGCGGAAGGGGTGCTCATGCCGCATCCTCCGCATCGTCGTGGCCCAGGTAGGCGTCCTGTACCGCCTGGCTGTTGCGTATCTGCTCCACACTGCCAGTCTCCAATTCGGCGCCGTCCACCATGACGGTAATCCGGTCCGCCAGCGAAAAAACGGCGTCCATATCGTGTTCAATCAGGATCAGGGTCTGGGTCTTCGCCAGCTCTTTTAACAGTGCGGTCACCTGATGTGACTCTTCGCTACCCATGCCGGCCAGCGGTTCGTCCAATAGCAGCAATTCCGGTTCGGTGGCGAGCATCATGGCGATCTCCAACTGTCGCTGTTCGCCATAACTCATGGTGCCGGCGATCCAGTTGCGTTTTTCGGAGAGGCCGCACAGTTGTAGCGCGTGATCGGCGCGACGATGCACCATGCGTAAGTGTTTGGCGGGACGGAAAAAGCGCATCGAGGTGATCAGGCAGGATTGGGCGCCGACCCAGCAATTCTGGAAGCAGGTGAATCCTGGAAGGATATTGGTCTTCTGGAAGCTGCGGCCGATACCGATGCGGGAGACTTTCTCCGGGCGGGCATTGGTAATGTCGTAGCCCTTGAACAGGATGCGTCCGCTGCTCGGCATCAATTCACCGGATAACAGATTGATGAGGGTGGTTTTGCCGGCTCCGTTGGGTCCCAGGATGGCGTGTACCTTGCCCCGCTCAAATTCCAGCGAGACATCGTTGGTCGCCGTGAGACCGCCAAAATTCTTGCACAGATGTTCCGTGCGCAGGATCATCTCAGACATTATCCCTCCCTCCCGGTGGTCTGCTTGGCAAAGCGGTTGCTGACGCTGTGGATCAGGCCGGCGATTCCATTCGGCAGAAACAGCACCACAAAGATAATGATGGCACCCATGATCAGTTTCCAATGCTCGGTGAAGTTGGGCAGAAAATCTTGCAGCAGTACCACGATAAAGGTACCGATGACTGGCCCGAACAGTGTCCCCATGCCGCCCAGAATGACCATCATGATCGCCATGCCCGATTCATGCCAACCCAGGTAGGCGGGGGTGATGAAACTGGTGTGGGTCGCCTCCAGAAATCCGGCCAGGCCGGCGATAGTGCCGGCAATGATGAAGCTGACCAGTTTGTAGTGCGGGGTGGAATAGCCGAGCGCCCGCACCCGCTGCTCGTTCGCCTTGATGGCGATCAGCACATGACCAAAGGGGGCACGCAGGATCATACTCAGGAACAGGTAGACACCCACCAGCCAGGCCAGCACGAAGTAATAGAAGTGGTGTTCGTTGTCCAGATCCACCAGTTGCCGGGTGGCCAGGGTGATCTCCGGCTTGTTCATCATGAAGATGCCGTCGTCACCGCCGAAGTGGGGTGACTCGAAAAAGAAGTAGAAAAACATCTGGGCAAACGCCAGAGTCAGCATGATGAAATAGATGCCGGAGGTTCGGATGCAGAGCCAGCCCACCAGCAGCGCGGCCAGTCCGGTCAGCGACAGTGTCAGGGTCAGTGACCACCAGTAGTTGATGTGCTCCAGGTCGCCGAACAGGATCGCCAGCAGGTAGGCGCCGATGCCGAAAAAGGCGGCATGGCCGAAGCTGACCAGGCCGGTGAAGCCGATCAGCAGATCCAGACTGATGGTGAAGATCGAGAGGATCATGATCTTGGTCACCAGCCCGGTGTAGAACGAACTGCCCACCAGCGGAAACAGGAGCAGCAAGGCCAGGCAGACAAAGAGAAAGATAACAATGGGACGGGTAACGGTATGCATGGATTGCCTCGCCTAGACCTTGCCGAACAGCCCTTGCGGGCGCCAGAACAGAACTGCGGCCATGAGTGCATACACCACCATGCTCGCCATTTCAGGTAACAGGACCTTGCCGAAAGTGTCGGCCAGACCGATCAACAGGGCGCCGATGAAGGCCCCCTTGATGGAACCGATACCGCCGATCACCACCACCACGAAAGAGATGATCAGGATGTTGTCGCCGATACCCGGATAGACACTGCTCACCGGCGCCGCCAGCATACCGGCAAAGGCGGCCAGGGTGGCACCCAGGCTGAAGACGATGGCAAATAGCCAGTTGATGTTGATGCCCAGCGCTTGCACCATCTCCCGATTACTGGCACCAGCGCGGATAGTCATGCCCAGGCGGGTCTTCTGGATCACCCAATACATGGCCAGCGCCAGGAGGATGCAGACGCCGGAAATGAACAACCGGTAAACCGGGTAAGCCTGATTGGCGGTCAACTGGATCGAGCCTTTCAGCAGCGCCGGGACCGCCACGCTGTGTACGTCGTTGCCCCAGAGGATGCTCTGCAACTCGTTGGCGATCAGGATCAGGGCGTAGGTGAGCAACACCTGGTACAGATGGTCACGTCGGTACAGGTAAGAGATGGCCAGCCGCTCCACCGCGTAACCAAACAGGATACTCAGCGGGATGGCGAGCAGGATACCGGTGAACAGGTTGCCGGTAATGCCGGTCAACCAGTAACAGAGGTAGGCACCAATCATATAGAAGGCGCCATGGGCCAGGTTGATGATGCCCATGATGCCGAAAATCAGTGTCAGTCCGCTGGCCAGCAGGAACAGCAGGAAGCCGTACTGCAGTCCGTTCAGGAGCTGGATCAGGTAGAAGGAACTATGCATAACGCCTCAAGTGGCAAAAAGAGAGATCGGGGGTGCCTGACGGCCCGTGGCCGCCAGGCGAAAGGGCTCATCAGGCCCATGCCAGCGTTCAGCCGATCTTGCAGTCCAGGGCCGGATCCTCTACCGCGTCCTGAACCGTTCGAAGGACCCGGTTCTCGCCGTTTTGCACTTCTCGCAGATAGATGTTCTGGATCGGATTGTGCGATTTGGAGAAGGTGAATCCGCCTCGTGGGCTGTCAATGATGGACTTCTCCATTGATTTGATCATGTCGGCCCTTGCACCGGTGTCACCCTGTACCGCCTCCATGCCCTGTACCAGCAGGCTGCCGGCATCGTAGCCTTGTACCGCATAGACGTCGGCCTCGTTACCGGTGGCGACCCTGAACGCCGCACGGAAGGAGAGATTGTCCGGCACATCCAGGGTGTTGGCATAGTGCAGGACGGTCCGCACTCCTTCCGCCGCTTCGCCCTGGGCCGCGGTAACGCCTTCGGTGAGGAAACCGGCACCGTACAGCGGAATGCTCTTGTTGAGTCCGGCTGCCGCATAGTCCTTGACGAATTTCACCGCACCGCCACCGGCGTAGAAGGTGAAGACCGCATCCGGTTTGAGGGCGGCCAACTCGGTCAGGTAAGCCTGGAAGTCCACCTTGGGGAACGGGGTGGGGATCTCTTTCACGATATTGCCGCCACCGGCCAGGAACGACTCCTTGAATCCCGCTGAAACCTGCTTGCCAAAGCCGTAGTTCCAGTACATCAGGACCACATTCTTGTGGCCATCTTCCAGCATCGCTTTGCCGCCGGGGTAGCCGATCTGGTAGCTGGAGAAGGAGGTGCGGAAGATATTCGGTGCACAGAGCGAGCCGGTGAGCTGGTTGGCGCCGGCGTTGGGAATGATGGTGATCAGGCCGGCCTCGCGTGCCATCTTTACCATCGCCATGCCGACCACCGAATGGACCGGGCCGACCAGGAAATCCACCTGCTCTTTCTTGATCAGTTTATTGGTCAGCTCCGGTGCCTTGGGCGGTTTCGCCTCGCTGTCCACGTTGACGAACTCCACTTCACGACCACCCAGTTTGCCGCCGTTCTGTTGGATGCGCAGTTGCAGGGCATCGCGGATATTGGTGCCCAGCTTGGCGTAGGTGCCGGTGTAGGGCAGTAGAATGCCGACTTTTACCTTGGCCATACCACCGATAGCAAAACGGGTGGGGATCAGGCTGGATGCCGTCACCAGTCCGGCGGCGGCCGCGCCGCCTTTGATAATATCGCGCCGGCTGATGCCGGGTTTTTTCTGATCGCTCATCTGTTTCTCCTCTCTATGATTATGGTCAGCGCAAAAGCGTCTTTTGTGCCGATTGTCGGCGTCCCGGGTGGACCCGGTGACGCCTGTCACGCGGTGTTTTCAGTGCCTGTGTAACGTCTTATTCGGTGCTGTCCAACTTGCGCAGTTCAAAGCGTTTGATCTTGCCGGTGGCGGTCTTTGGCAGTTCGTCGATGAACTCGAGCCAGCGGGGATATTTATAGGGAGCCAGGGTGTTCTTGACGTACAGCTTGATCTCTTCGGCCAGTTCATCACTCGGTTGTTGCCCACCCTTGAGCACCACATAGGCCTTGGGTTTAACCAGGTCTTCCGCATCAGTGGCGGCGACCACGGCGCACTCCAGCACGGCCGGGTGGGAGATGATGCAGGCTTCCACTTCAATCGGGGACAGCCAGATGCCGCCCACCTTGAGCATGTCGTCGGTGCGGCCGGCATAGAAGTAGAGGCCATTCTCGTCCATGAAGAATTTGTCGCCGGTGTTGAGCCACGGGCCGAGCATGGTCTGGCGGGTCTTTTCCCGTTTATTCCAGTAGTAGGCAGCGGCGCTGCCGCTATTGACCAGCAGGGTGCCCACTTCGCCCTGGGGTACCTCTTGCATGTTTTCATCGACGATCTTCGCTTCGTGGCCGGGCACCAGACGGCCGGTACTGCCGGGAGTGATTTCGCCCGGATAGTTGGAGATGAAAATGTGCACCAGTTCGGTGGAACCGATGCCGTCCAGGATGTCGACGCCGAAGCGGTCACGCCAGCGCTTCAGGATATCGGCCGGCAGCGCCTCACCGGCGGAGACGCAGATGCGTACCCCGTCCAGCGAGCCTTCGGCTTCCAGCATCGAGGCGTAGAGGGTCGGTACGCCGTAAAAGATGGTGGGACGATGCTCACGGATGGTTTCGTAGACGGCTTCCGGCGTCGGCCGGGCAGACAGGTAGACGGCGGTGGCGCCGACGCTGAAGGGAAAATAGAGCCCATTACCCAAGCCGTAGGCGAAGAACAGTTTGGCGGCAGAGAAACAGACGTCCCCCTCCTTGACCCCCAGTACCTGCTTGCCGTAGGTTTCACAGGAGTAGACCATATCGCGATGCAGGTGGACGGTGCCCTTGGGTTGGCCGGTGGAGCCGGAGCTGTAGAGCCAGAAGCAGGCGTCATCCGGTGTGGTGGGTGCCGCCTCCAGCTGATCCGGCTGGTCTGCCCAGAGCGTCTCCAGGGCGAGATCGCCCTCCGGTGCTTCGCCGTTGACCACGATAATGTGCTGCACAAAACGCAATTTGGACCGGATCGGCTCCAGGCTTGGCAGTAGGTGGGCATCGATCACCAATACCCGGGCGCGGCTATCGTTGAGGAAGTATTCGTAATCCTTGGGACGCATCAGGGTGTTGAGGCAGACCGGAACGGCACCCAGCTTAATAGTGCCGAAAAAGGCTTGGGGATAGAGCCCGGTGTCGAGCATCAGCAGCGCGACCCGTTCCTCCATGCGTACCCCGAGATGCTGCAGGCTATTACCGAAGCGGTTTACCCCGGACTGGATATCGCTGTAGCTGAGACTGACGCTACCACAGCGAACGGCGATCTTGCCTCCTCGCCCCTCCCTGACGTTCCGATCCACAAAGTAGTCCGCGGCGTTAAAGGTCCCGGGTAAATCGAGTTCAAAGGGCATTGCATCTCTCCGTCACTGAATAGGTAGGCGTCCGATCATTGAGTGTAGGTCTTCTTCCGTCACCCGTAGGCGTCGTCGACCGGATTATCACCATACTGTTACAAGGGTTGTGCCAACTTCCATTGGTTGGGAAATATGTTCGTGATTGATTTGCAAGTGAATGATAGTCAAGGAAAAGAAATGGGATTGGCGGCGCGAGCTGGTGGGCTTGCGTTGGTGGTTTTCGGGTTTGGTGTAAAAAAAACAACTTGGATGTAAAAAACGGCACCGGGATACCGGGTGTTGCCGCTTTATCCGGGGGGATGGGGTTGTTTGTGCTGAAGGGTCAGTTGCGCAGGTAGCGGCTCATGATGCGCTGATAGGTGCCATCCTGCAGCATGGCCCGGTAGGTGCTTTGATAAGCGTCTTTGAGATCGTCCGGAAACGCTTTCGACAGCGCGATATAGACATGACCGCTGGTAATCGGATCACTGTAGCTAATGGGGCCGCTAACAAACTGCTCTTTCATGGAGTAAGCGGCCAGATCGCGTGCGGTGAACCAGGCTTGCACACGGCCGGCCCTCAGCATGCGGATGGGAATAGGGGCTGCACTGGTGGTCACCACCAGGTTGGTGAAGCCCTGTTGCCGCAGATACTGTTCAAACGGGGTGTCTTGCTGCACGGCGATGGCGCCCAATTGACGTGCCTGTTCAAGATCCAGTCGTCGACCGTTCAGTGTCACGAAGACCATATGGATCGGGGCCACTTCAATGGCCCAGTCAAAATAGGGTTCGCGCTCTTGCGTTCGGGTGAGGGGGAAAATGATGTGATTCGGCGATAGGCGGGTGTTGCGGATCGCCCTTGGCCAGGGCAGGAACCGTACGGGTCGGTTGGTTCCCAGTCTCCGCTCGATCTCCCGCACCAGCTCCACCATGAATCCCTGTTCTCTCCCCTCCTGGATGCTGTAGGGAAGCAGGTGGGCGGTGACCAGCGTGACGGTGGGAGGTGTCGCCGGATCTCGCTGGGTGGCGGATGTATCTGGGGTCCAGATGAGCAGGGACAGGAGACAGCCGGCCAGCGTCATGGCGTAGCGTCCTTTCTGTGCCCTTGCGCGTTGCCGTATGCTGATATTCATGTGGCAGTATGCGGTATCGCGGGCTGCAATGCGGATGCCGCAGCCGTTTTACAGGTGGCCCAAGTGTAACCTGTCAGGATTGAAGTTACTATAGGGTTGCGTGCCGATGGGCGATCACTCGTCCATCGGCAAAACCACCACGCCATCCTCATCGGCGTAGAGCCAGTCGCCGGGCCGGAAGGTGACCTGGGCGAACGTGACCGGAATATCCGCTTCGCCGACCCCTTTTTTGACACTCTTTTTCGGAATGGTGGCGAGTGCCTTGACGCCCAGCGGCATGCTGGAGATCTCTTTGGCATCGCGAATGCAGCCGTACATCAGCACGCCGGCCCAACCGTTGTCGACCCCTTTCTGTGCCAGGATATCTCCCAGCATGGCGCAGCGGAGCGAGCCGCCTGCATCCACCACCAGGACCCGGCCGTGGCCCGGTTTCCCCAGCAGCTCGCGCACCAGGGAGTTGTCTTCGAAGCATTTGATGGTGACGATTTCACCGCTGAAACGGGCGTGCCCGCCGTAGTCGCGGAACAGGGGTTCACAGACTTGTATGTCGGACTCATGCTCGTCGTAGATGTCAGCCGTTTTTTCCAGGGCGGTAGGCGCTTGAGTCATATTTTCTCCTTGGTAAGGACTCGCGAAAGATTAAGTTCTTGTATTCAGTCGCTCCTGGACCCCCACCAGCGTGACCCGGGAGCGCCTTCGGTACGACGAAATTACCCTTTCGCGAGCCCTAAGTAAAATCGGCCACACCCTTGCGGGCGTGGCCGATTGCGCAGTTATGAAAGTTGATTAACCTTCAAACTGTTCCTCTTCGGTGGAACCGGTCAGCGCGGTTACCGACGAAGCACCGCCCTGAATGGTGGTGGTGACGTCGTCGAAGTAGCCGACACCCACTTCTTGCTGGTGAGAAACGAAGGTGTAACCCTTCTCGCGTGCCGCGAACTCAGGCTCTTGTACCTTCTCGACATAGTGCTTCATGCCTTCGCCGCGAGCGTAGTCATAGGCCAGATCGAACATGTTGTACCACATGTTGTGAATACCGGCCAAGGTGATGAACTGGTACTTGTAGCCCATGTCGGACAGCTCGTCCTGGAATTTGGCGATGGTGGCGTCATCCAGGTTCTTCTTCCAGTTGAAAGAGGGGGAACAGTTGTAGGCCAGCAGTTTGCCGGGGTTGGCCTCCAGGACCGCCTGGGCGAACTCGCGGGCAAAACCGAGATCCGGGGTACCGGTCTCACACCATACCAGGTCGGCGTACGGAGCGTAGGCGATACCGCGTGAGATGGCTTGCTCCAGACCGTTCTTCACGTTGTAGAAGCCTTCCGGAGTACGTGCGCCGGTGACGAACGGTTTGTCGTTGGGATCGAAGTCGGAGGTCAGCAGGGTAGCTGCCTCGGCATCGGTACGTGCCAGCAGCAGGGTGGGCACGCCGCAGACGTCGGCCGCCAGACGGGCGGCAATCAGTTTTTGCACCGCTTCCTGGGTCGGAACCAATACCTTACCGCCCATGTGACCGCACTTCTTGACGGCAGCCAGCTGATCTTCAAAGTGTACGCCGGCAGCGCCGTTGGCGATCATGTTCTTCATCAGCTCGAAAGCGTTTAATACGCCGCCGAAACCGGCTTCCGCGTCCGCCACGATGGGCAGGAAGTAGTCGATATAGCCGGCGTCTTCCGGTCCGGTACCACGGGACCACTGGATCTCATCAGCCCGTTTAAAGGCGTTGTTGATGCGACGAACCATGGTCGGAACCGAGTCATAGGCGTACAGGGACTGGTCGGGGTACATGGTTTCGGAGGTGTTGCCGTCGGCGGCGACCTGCCAGCCGGAAAGGTAGATTGCTTCAATGCCCGCTTTGGCTTGCTGCATTGCCTGGCCACCGGTGATGGCGCCCATGCAGTTGACGTAGCCTTTCTTGGCGCTGCCGTGTACCAGATCCCATAGCTTGTCTGCACCACGCTTGGCATAGGTGTACTCGGGCTGGACTGAGCCACGCAGACGGACGACGTCCTCTGCCGAGTAGCCGCGTTTAACGGTTGCCCAACGGGGGTTTTCTGCCCAGTCTTTCTCCAAGGCTTCTATCTGTTGTTTACGGTTCATATAACAATCTCCTTCAGTATTGCTCTCATCAAACCTCCTCCGTTCAATCATCCGCCGGATGGCGGGGGACCCACGGTTTTGGTTAGTCGGTTATATCAGGCCAGCGTTTGATATGCGGGCAGTGTCAGGAACTCAACAAAGCGATCATTGGCGATAATCTCGCTGAACAGGTTTGCTGCCGTCAGGAAGTGACCGGCGGCAAAGGCGCTGGGTCCCACCTCCTGTCGGATCTGCTCCAGTTCTTGTGCAACGCCTTCGTGAAACAGTTCGAAGGTGATGTTGCGTCCATCTTCCAGGATCCCTTTGGGGTAGCGTATCCACTGCCAGATCTGGGCTCTGGCAATTTCGGCAGTGGCCGCATCTTCCATTAAATTTTCAATCGGGACGGCTCCCTGACCGCCCAGCCAGGCCGCCAGATAGCGCAGTCCGGCACGGATGTTGTGGCGGAGACCGGCGGCGGTAATCGGGCCGGTCGGCGGTGTCAGCAGTTCGGCCTCGTCGATGTCCCGCTCATCCTGCTGACGACTAAGTTGGTTCGCCTGCGGCATGATGCGATCGAAGACCGCTTTCGCCACCGGCACCAGTCCGGGATGGGCAACCCAGGTGCCGTCGTGGCCATCATTCGCTTCGCGTTCCTTGTCGAGACGAACCTTGTCCCGCGCCTTGGCATCGGCAACCGGGTCGTCCTTGATCGGGATCTGGGCGGCCATGCCGCCTATGGCGTGTGCACCGCGACGGTGGCAGGTCTTTATGAGCAGACGGGAATAGGCCCGCAAAAACCCCGATTCCATAGTGATCTGGTTGCGATCCGGTAGTACCCAGTCGGGATTGGCATGGAATCGTTTGATGAAACTGAAGACATAGTCCCAACGACCACAGTTTAGTCCAACAGCGTAGTCCCGCAAGGTGTAGAGGATCTCCTCCATCTCGAAGGCGGCCGGGAGGGTTTCGATCAGCACGGTACAGCAGATGCTGCCGTGATTCAGGCCCAGACTCTCCTCGGCGTAGGCGAACACATCGGCCCAAAGCTGGGCCTCGATATAGCTCTCCAGCTTGGGCAGATAGAAATAGGGGCCGCTACCCTGCTCCAACAGCTGCAGGCTGTTGTGGAACATGAACAGCCCGAAGTCGAACAGGCTGGCGGAGACCGGCTGTTCATCGACCTCCAGGTGTTTCTCCGGCAGGTGCCAACCGCGTGGGCGCACCATCAGGGTAGCCCGCTGCTCGGCCAACCGATAGGCTTGTCCCTCCGGGCTTTGGTATGTGAGGGTGCCGCGTACCGCCTCGAACAGGTTGCGTTGACCCTCAACGGTGGTGTGCCAAGTGGGGGAGTGGGCGTCTTCAAAATCGGCCATGAAACAGCTGGCGCCGGAGTTGAGGGCGTTGATGACCCTTTTTCGATCCACCGGCCCGGTGATCTCTACGCGGCGGTCCTGCAGATCGGCCGGCGCGCGTTTAACCTGCCAGTCGGCTGCCCGGATCTCCGCGGTCTCAATCCTGAAGCCGGGCTGTTCACCCTGGTTGAACCGCCGCTGCCGGTCTTCACGCAGTCCCAGCAGTTGTTTGCGCCGTTTACCGAAGCGTCGCTCAAGATCCGCCACAAACTGCAATGCCTCCGGAGTCAGGATCCGGTCATCGTCCTCAGCCAGCGGTGCGTTGACTCGGATGCGTTGGCCGGCGGTCTGGGAACTCAGCTGGAAAGCAGGCATGTTCGGTATCTCCCATAATGCTCATTAGGAAAATACCTGAAAGTTCAGGTAAAACCTTAGTAATAACAAGCAAATAGATGTAGCAACGGCATAGAGCATACTCAATTGCGAAGTATTAAGAACGATAAATACTTTAATCCTTTGTATTGAAATTCTTTATGCTGCATTGCGGAAGAAAATAGGGTAGTAATAAAACCGTCATAAGTCCACCAGCGTGTTTCAGCCGCTAAAATGGCGCATAACCGGGCTTCCCTAAGTACCGCAATGCGCTTTGTTCGATGCGGTCGATCAGATGGTGGACGAAATCATCGGTGTCGATGGCGTTTACGGGTGGATCGAAATGAGTGCATTGAGTCAAAAAACGGTAGTAAATCAATTTGATCCGGGCCCGTGTTTACAGGAGTATGGGTACATGACAGATCTCGCACAGCAGCTTGCCCGTACTATCTTTACCGGTTTTGAACGTCATTTCTCCTTTTTTCAGGAGATTACCCGACAGGTGCGGCAAAGCTTTGAACAAGCCGATTGGGAGGCCATCAGGCAGGCGTCGGTGGACCGGATCAGTTTTTATGACCGTCGCGTACAGGAGGCGATCAGTAAGGTACGCTCTACGTTCGACGTGTCCCAGGTGGATGACGCCCTGTGGCAGCAGGTCAAGGCCCAGTACCAGCAGTTTCTGGTCAATTATCGGCGCCCGGAGTTGGCCGAAACCTTCTATAACTCCGTTTTCTGCAAAATGTTCGATCGTCAGTATTTCGATAATGACAAGATCTTTATCGAATCCGGCGTGGATCGGGAGGAGCTGACCCGGCGGGACCGGGTTTATATGTCGTTCCACCTGAAAGACGGCGGCCTGGAAACCTGTCTGCGCGAAATCCTCTCCGGCTTCTACTTCAGGATTCCGTATCAGGATATGGAGCGCGATATCCGCCACATCGCCAACGCCTTCCGCACCCGCTCACCTTTCGGACAGCACCCGGACGACGGTTTGCGTATCGATGTGCTGGAGGCGCCGTTTTACCGCAACAAGGCGGCGTACCTGATCGGCCGGGTGGTGTGCGGTGAAACCGTGCAGCCGCTGGTGCTGCCGCTGCTCAATTACCAGGGAAGCATTTTTGTCGACAGCTTGCTCACCACCAACGAAGAGGTGGAGGCGCTGTTCAGTTTTGCCCGCGCCTATTTTATGGCCAATAACTCGATTCCGGCGGCCACCGTCAGTTTCCTGCAGACCATCATGCCCAATAAGCCGCTGGCCGAACTCTATATGAGTATCGGTTTTCACAAACAGGCCAAGAATGAATTTTACCGGGATTTATTGAGTCATCTGCAAAACAGCAATGACCGGTTTATCGTGGCGCCGGGTGTGCGGGGATTGGTGATGATGGTGTTCACGCTCCCCTCCTACCCGTTTGTGTTCAAAGTGATCCGGGACCGATTCGCGCCGCAAAAGAATATTACCCATGCCCAGGTGAAAGAGCGTTACCTGCAGGTGAAACTGCATGACCGGGTGGGACGCATGGCGGATACCCTGGAGTTCTCCAAGACCGCGTTTCCCCGGGATCGCATCGATCCGGCCCTCATGGCGGAGCTGGAAGAGTCGATTCCATCGCAACTGGAGATGGATGGCGACAATGTGATTATCAATCACCTCTATATCGAGCACCGCATGACGCCGCTGGATATCTGCCTGGCGGACGGCTCGCCGGAGACGACCCGGACCATGCTGGATGATTGGGGATTGGCGATCAAACAGCTGATGGCGGCAGATATCTTCCCCGGCGATCTGCTGTTCAAGAACTTCGGTGTGACCCACCAGGGCAAGGTTGTGTTTTACGATTATGACGAAATCTGCAAGATGACCGAGTGTAACTTCCGTCAGATTCCGGCGCCGCGTACCCCTGAGGATGAGATGAGCAGCGAACCCTGGTATTCCGTCGCCGAAGATGATGTCTTTCCGGAAGAGTTCCTCACCTTCCTCAGCGCCAGCCCGCTGATTCGCAAGACGTTATTGGAGCTGCATCCCGATCTGTTTGACGCCCAGTACTGGCGCGAACGCCAGTTGGAGATCGGTCGCGGAATCCATGTCGATGTATTCCCTTATCCGCAGGATATCCGCTTTATCAACCTGCACCGCGAAGCGTTTGAGAAAAACAGCGTGACCGCTTAGCAGCGGTGGTGGAGCAGTTCGCGCTCACCTCAGTTGCGAGAAGAGGTGAGCGCGAACCGTATCAACCGGTGTTTAATCCAGTGCCTGCTGCATGGCCGCCAGTGCCACGCCCTGATTGATGTCGGCCCCCATGTCGGCGAGCACCGCTTCCAGGGCGCCGATGCAGAGCAGGATGTTCTCGGAACGGCTGGCGTGTCCCATCAACCCGATACGCCACACTTTACCGGCCAGGGCACCGAGGCCGGCGCCGAGCTCCAGGTTGTATTCATTGAGCAGACGGCTGCGGACCGCGGCGTCGTCCACGCCGTCGGGGATCGAGACGGCGTTGAGCTGGGGCAAGCGATCGGCTTCCTTGACGATAAAGGTGAGCCCCATCGCTTCCAGGCCGGCCCGCAATGCCAAGTGGTTTTTCCGGTGACGCGCCCAGGCATTCTCCAGACCCTCTTCCTGTAGCATCAACAGCGCTTCATGCAGACCGTACAGGGCATTGATCGGTGCGGTGTGGTGGTAGGCGCGCTTGGCACCGCCACCCCAGTAACCCATCACCAAGTTGAGGTCCATGAACCAGCTCTGCACCTTCTGTTGGCGGTTGCGGATCTTTTCCAGGGCGCGCTCGCTGAAGCTGACCGGCGACAGGCCGGGCGTACAGGAGAGGCACTTCTGGGTGCCGGAGTAGATGGCGTCGATATCCCACTCGTCCACCTTGACCGGCGTGCCGCCCAGGGAGGTGACGGCATCCACAATGGTGAGGCAGTTGTACTGATGCGCCAGCTTGACCAGGGTTTCCGCATCGGACTGGGCGCCGGTAGAGGTTTCGGCGTGCACAAAGGCGACGATACGGGCATCCGGATTGGCCTTCAGGGCCGCCTCCAGTTTGTTGGCGTCGACCGCCTCACCCCAGGTGTCTTCCACCATGATGGCATTACCGCCGCAACGCTCTACGTTCTCTTTCATGCGGCCGCCGAATACGCCGTTCTGGCAGACGATCACGGTGTCACCCGGTTCCACCAGATTGGCGAAACAGGTTTCCATGCCGGCGGAACCGGGAGCGGAGACCGGCATGGTGAGTTCATTTTTGGTCTGGAAGGCGTACTGCAGCAGCGCTTTCACCTCCTCCATCATCTGGATGAAAGCCGGATCCAGATGGCCGATGGTGGGCCGGGACATGGCCTCCAGGATACGCGGGTGGACGTCGGACGGACCGGGGCCCATCAGGGTGCGGACAGGGGGATTGAACGGGCGAAATTGCATAACTGTAGTCCTGCTGATTATCAGATTTGAAGACGATATCCGGGGGGGTATCGTCCGAAATTTATGGGTTCACGAAAGCGCGACAAGGCTGCATTCTAACCGAAACTGCCGTCTCCGCTAGCCCCGGGCGGGAAAAGTACCCAGGTAGTTTATCGGGAATTGGTCGTCACGCCGACCTGGCAGAGCCACCAGTCAAATAGGTTATCCGTCATTTGCCGCATGGCCGTGAGCTTTTGCGGCAGTTCATCCAGAATATTGCTTCGGTCCTGGATGCAAAGGGTAGGGTTGTCGACACAGGCTTCATAGCGTCCCACCCACTCTGCAACAATCTCCTCTGTCACTTCCGGGTGAAACTGCACTGCCAGACAGCCCCGATGCAGAAATCCCTGATTGCCGACACAGCCGTCGTTGAACAGCGGGATGGCGCCGCTGGGCAGGGTAAAGGTCTCTTCGTGCCACTCGAAGGCGTTGAAGCTTTCCGGTATCGGATTGCCGTTAAACAGTTTCCGGGCCTGTTCCGTGATCGAGATCGGATGCCAGCCGATCTGCAGAGAGGGGGCGGTATATACCTCGCCACCGAACGCCTTGCTGATCAGCTGCCCGCCAAAGCAGATGCCGAATACCGGTATCTCCCGTTCGGTGCAATCGTGCACCAAGGCGATCTCCCGGTCGATCCAGTCCTGGTTGCTGTTGACGCTGATCGGGGCGCCCAACAGAACGACCCCGGACAATTCATTGGCGGACGGTAACGGCTCGTCCGATTCGATACTGAAACGCTGATAGCCCACACTCCGCTGGTCCAGGTAATCACACAGATAACCGGGGCGACTGCAGGCGACGTGACTGACGATGAGGAGCGGCTTCATGGCTTCGTTTGCTTGTAGGACGGTGAGTCGCCGATCGTGGCGGACCATTTCGATTCAGAGCTTGGATGACGGGTGGAATGATAACAACCTATAAACCTTGTGGGTATAGCGGTACCGGTTAAACTGACTGACGCTTAAGATCCGGTAAGCCGGATGAGATCAGTGCGGCCAGCAGGACAAACAGGGTGGAGCCCCAGAGACAGCCGGTCAAGCCATACTGTTGATAGAGCCAACCGGAGCCGATCGTGCCGACCAGACGCCCGCCCGCATTGGCCATGTAATAGAAGCCCACATTCATCGCCACCCGGTCGTGATCGGAGTAGGCGAGGATCAGATAAGAGTGCAGGGCCGAGTTGATGGCAAACAGGATACCGAACAGAATCAGACCGATGATCAGGATCGGTGCGGGTGTGCCGCCCCGCATTAGCGCAACCGCCATCAAGGCCGGTGACAGGGCCAGGGCAAAGGCCCAGAAACGGGCTAGCCCGCCGTTGCCCTGTTGTCGCAGCAGGCGGGGGGCGCTGGCTTGTACCACGCCATAGCCGATGACCCATAACGACATAAAGCTGCCGATCTGCATGAAGGACCAGGCCAGTGTCTCGTAAAGGAAGACCGGTAGCCCGACCACGAACCAGATGTCCCGTGAACCGAACAGAAAAAAACGTGCCGCCGATAACCGGTTGATGGCGGGGATGGTGGAAAACACCTGAGTGAATTTCGGTTTTGCCTTCATCTTGCCGACCCCGGTCGGCAGCAGTAGGGCAGTGATGAGCAATACCAGCGCCAGCAGGCCGGCCAGCGTGCCGAGGGCGCTACGGAAGCCTAACTGTTCCAGCAGCAGCGCGCCGAGGAAGAAGCCGCCACCCTTCAATGCATTCTTGGAGCCGGTGAGCAGCGCTACCCATCGGAACAACTGGGACTCCCGGTCGCTGCTTACCAGTGTCTTGACCGAGGCCTTGGCCGACATCTTGTTCAGGTCCTTGGCGATGCCGGAGAGGGCCTGGGCAGCCATAACATAGGCGACACTGAGCCAACTGTCCGGCGCCATCAGGGCGCTGAGAGCCAGCACCTGCAGTCCCATACCGATCTGCATGGTGAGATTGAGACCGATGCGCGCCCCTAGCCAGCCACCCACCAGATTGGTCACAATGCCGAAGAACTCGTAAAACAGGAACAGCATCGCCACTTCAAACGGCGAATAACCGAGTAGGTGGAAATGGAGCACAACCAGCATGCGGATAGCGCCGTCGGTGATCGTGAAGGCCCAATAGCCGGCGGTAACCACCAGGTAGTGGAAGTGTGAGGTGCGGGGTGTGAAGTTTGATGTGGGTGGCATCAGTTCATTCTTTGCGTTTTGGTTTGTCCATCAAAAATTAGCCGCGAATGAACGCAAATGAACACGAATAATGCTTTTTGTTAAAGCCGCTTCGTTTTTGATTCCAGCGACCACCACTCGTTTTTGGAGATAGACCTCCCCTTTGAATCGAGCACGATTCATCCTTATAACCCTTTGCGTGTATTCATGTTCATTCCATCCTCAGGTCCGTAAACGGTACGTCCCTGTATCGCTCCTCGCGGCTATTTTTTACCTCAAGCTTGCAGCGACCTTTGTCGCCAGATCAATCAGTCGGTTTACATAACCCCACTCATTGTCATACCAGGCGTAGACCTTTACCTGGGTGCCGTCGATAACCAGGGTGGATAGCGCGTCGACAATGGCGGAACGGGGATCGCCGCGGTAATCGCTGGAGACCAGCGGGCGCTCCTCGTAGCCGAGGATGCCGTTGAGCTCCCCTGCGGCGGCTTCACGAAAATACCCATTGACCTCGTCGACTTCGACCGGTCGTGCTGTCTCCACCACCAGATCGGTCAATGAGGCGTTGAGCAGCGGCACCCGTACCGCCAAACCATTCAGGCGTCCTTCCAGTTCCGGGAAGATCTTGCCAATCGCCTTGGCCGACCCGGTGCTGGTGGGAATCAGCGAACTGCCTCAGGCGCGGGCACGGCGCAGATCCTTGTGGCCTTTGTCGATGATGGTCTGGGTGTTGGTGATGTCGTGGATGGTAGTCATGCAACCGTGCAGGATGCCGATCCGTTCATGCAGCACCTTGATGACCGGTGCCAGGCAGTTGGTGGTGCAGGAAGCTGCGGTCAGCAGATGGTGCCGCTTGGGATCGTAAAGGTGGTCGTTGATGCCGTAGACCAGATTCAATGCCCCTTCGGTCGGCGCCGCAACGATGACCTTTTTCACCCCCTGTCGAAAATAGGCGTCGAGGCTGGCCGGTTGTTTATGGTGCCGTCCGGTCGCCTCGATCACGATGTCGCACCCGGACCAATCGACAGCGGCGATCTCCGGGTGGCGGCTGTAGGCGATCGGTTGGTCGTCCACGGACAGGTAATCGCCGTTTCCTTCACAGCGGGCGGCAAACTGACCATGGATAGAGTCGAATTTTAAAAGATGCGCCGAGCAGGCGGCATCGCCGGCGATCTCGTTAATTCGAACGAACTCCAATTTGTCATGGCCCCAGGCGACGCGTAATCCGAGCCTTCCCATGCGTCCAAACCCGTTGATACCGATACGTGCATTCATGGTTTGGTGTTCCGGAAGGTTGGATCAATGGATCGATGTGAGTGATCAACGTGATGTGCGCGTGCCATGGGGATAGTCCTGTCAGTTTTGTCGAACCGTTGTTTGTCGGGTATTTAAAGATTATCAGAAATATATGTTATTCCATATGTTATCGTTGTGATATTTCCCGGATATGACAGCGTGGCCGGTCAGTTGCAGCAGGTTGTGCCGGCTGTTTCAGCCAGGCGACGCCGGTCATCGGTATAGGGTTTTTTGGTTTCGCAGCCGTTCAGCAGATGGGTAATGGCCTGGCTGCTCCAGGTAGGCAGTTCCGGGTTCATTCGGTAATGCATCCAAGTTCCATCCCTTCTGGCATTGATCAAACCGGTGTCGCGCAGGGTCTTCAGGTGGCGGGATATCTTTGGCTGATGCGACTCCAGCGCACTGACCAGATCGCACACACAGAGTTCGCCCGCGTGGCTGAGCAAATTAACGACACGCAGTCTTGTCTGATCGGCAAGCGCGCTGAGGAGTTGGTTTGGGTCAAGTTTCATGCGCCAATTATATATGGATATAAATATATAAAAACAGATTTCAGATACACCCTGGTTGTCTTAATCCGTTATTTTCCCGCAGCGATGGCCTCTTGAGATGGAGTCGTTGCGGCATGTAAGCCGCGATTATTTGTGCCAATTAACCCATTCAGTGGGTTGTTTAACCCAGCGCGACATAAAGTAACCACAGGTGTTTTTTACTAAGTTAATGAATAGTAAGTAATAACTACCTGCGTTCGTAAAGTGGCCGGGAAAATCTCGCTGAACATCCCCTTCTCGGCCCCTTACAATTCAACCGTGAAATTTAAAGGGAATTATCGGTCACCGGCAGCGGAAGTTTCGTGTGCCAGCGGGTAATTGTATTGATCCGCTTGTGCCTCCCCTTGGTCATTCCGACAGGTTGCAAAGCAGTTATGCCTATCAATAAATATAACCATCTTCTCAAATCCACCTTAACCTTTTCCTTGTTAGTCGTCAGTCACGCCCTCTATGCCGTGGATACCCAGAGCGACGATACCGATGCGCTTGCGGATGATGCGGTGGACACCATTAGTGTGACGGCGTCGCGCATAGCGCGCGGAACCAAAGAGGTGCCGGCGGCAATCAATGTCGTGGATGCCAAGCGTATCGATGCCGAGAAGATGCAAAATATCAAAGATGCCGTCCGGGGCACTCCCGGCGTGCTGATCGATTCAAACAGCGGCGGTTACTCTTCACGTTTGATCATTCGCGGTGCCGGACAAAAGGCCAATTACGGTGTGCGTGAAATCATGGTGATTCGTGACGGTGTACCGATGACCGACCCGGATAGCTTCTCGCGCTTCGATTTTATCGATACCCAGGATATTGAGCGTATTGAGATTACCAAAGGGCCCGGTTCACTGTATGGCAGCGGTTCATCGGGCGGTACGATCCAGATTATCTCCAAGTCGGTCTTCGACGTGGATGGTAATCGGGTAAAAGTCGGGATCGGCGAAGAGGGGCAGGAGAACCTGCATTTTCGCTACAGTCAGGAGTTGAACGACAGCAACACCGTATTAGTGACCGGCTCGCACCGGGCGGCGGATAACGGGTGGCGGGAATGGAATGAGTTCGATACCCAGCAATTAAGTTTGAAGCATGGTTTGATGCTGGAAAACGGCGCCACGCTAGAGACGGAACTGAGCTACTCACAGGCAGACTTGCAGTTACCCGCGTCGTTGACCGAAAGTGAGTTTGAAGCGTATCGGTCAAGTGGTGAACAACGTAACACCAGTAGTCAATGGCAGAACAGTGGGCGTTACTCGACTATCTGGTTTTTTAACAGTCGCTACGAACAAGAGTTTGGCAACCTGGTTTTCAAACCCCGCGTCTACTTCAATAATTGGGATCACTATCACCCGGTGACGGGCGCAATCAATGACAACCCCGGCACCAACGTATTGGGCACAGATATTGAGTTTGCCTATAAACATAATCTGCTGGGTGTAAGCACCCTGGTCGGCGGTGTGACGGCGCGTCTGGATAAAACCGATGGTGCGGAAAAGTATCGGTATGCCGATATCGTCACCACACCGTATGACCCACCGGGTCCGGCGCCGGTGGTGGATCAAATCGTACGCACGTTATCAGATCGCAAGGGGAGCTTGTTATCCACGGAAGATGCGGCCAACACCCTGTTTGGTTTGTTCATGCAGGAGACGGTACGCCCCACCGACAGATTGACCATCGATGCCGGGTTTCGTTTTGACCGGATGAATTTCGATATCGAAGAGATAGCCTACGGCGAATATAGCTGGAGTACGAAAAGCTACAGTACTTTTGCCATGCCGGTTACGACCAAAACCGATGCCACCTTCGATCTCTTTTCTCCCAAACTGGGTGCTACGTATGCCTTGAATCGCACCTATAGCCTTTACGGCATGGTTGCGCAGTCCGGTCAAGTACCCTCCGAGTCTGAGATACAGAGCAATCCCAACCTGGACGCGGCGACGGCGACCAACATGGAGGTCGGTCTTAAAGCCAGAGCAAAGGATTGGTCGCTGGATCTGTCCGTTTACCGGACCACCGTCAGTGATGAAATTGTGTCCGTTCTACAGCCCAGCGGACAGAGCGAATTTCAGAATGCCGGTGAAACCTTGAAAAAGGGTTTGGAGTTGAGCGGCAAGGTGGCACTGGGCCGGTATTTTTGGCTGGGCGCCAACTACGCCTACAGTGATTACCGGTTTGAGGATTTCAAGGAACTGGTCAGAACCGGTGCAACGTTGAATGCCGTGGATCGCTCCGGGAATCAGACGCCCTTCGTGCCCAATCATCAATTCAGTCTGAGCCTGGATTACGATCATCCATCCGGCTTTAAGGCACGTCTCCAGACTGACAGTTGGGGCAGTTACTACATGGATAACGCTAATACGGAAAAGTATGACGGTTACGATTTTCTCACCAGTCTGATGGTCGGTTATGAAACGGGTCCCCACGCCATTTCGCTCAATGTGGATAACCTGTTCGACAAGCGTTACGCCACTGAAGTGAAGAAGGATACCAGTGGCAATAAGACCTACTATGCCGGTGCCCCCCGGGCCGCCATGCTGACCTATACCTACCGTTTTTAAGGGGATGCCCAATGATCTCCGTGAATTGTCGCTGGCTTGGTGTGGGGTTGATGCTACTGGCCGTCAACACAATCGATATCGCCTATGCACAGACCGCCCATAAGGAAGAGATAGCCGGGAAAAAACAGGCGATGCCGGCCATGTCGCATCAGCGCGGAGCAAAAAAACTGGTGTTGGTTAATGCGGAAGGAGCGGTAGTGACGTTATGGAAGCCGGACTTGAGTACCCGTCCTCTCACCGCAAAGATGGGCCGGGTGACGCTGCCACCAACCGGCATGGATAACTACCATGCGGTGGTGGTGGAGCGGGACTGGGGTCGTTCATTTGATGCTCTGGTTCGCTACGAGTATCTACGAGGCAAACCCAGCGGCGAAAGCCCGCGCAAACTCACGACAGCGGTAAAGACGCCACTGGAGATTGTGCCCGACCCGATACCCCGGGAGCATCACCGTTACTACTCAGGTGCCGAAGCGGGGTTTATTGTGCGTTATCGGCAACAGCCCTTGGCTAATCAAGCCGTCACGCTGCAGACCAGCCATGGCAGCCTGGTCACGGCGACCTCGGATGATGTGGGGCGCGTAGTACTGACCATACCAGACGACTTCCCGGATGTGATTGCTGGGCAGCGGGACCTACGCAGTGCGGAACTAAGTATCCAGACCGAATACCAGGCCGATGCGGTCCACTACACCAGCGCCTTGACGGCGGCGTATCGGCTGTCTCCCGAACATTGGCAGTCAAAACCTTGGGGTTTCGCCGTGGCCGGCGCCGGATTCATCTTTGGCGGCCTGGTAACCAGGCGGGTTGCCCGCAACAAGGGGAGGGGGACGCAATGAATCCGCTGAAAAACCTGTCACTCCTGCGCAAATTGGTTCAACTCAGTGCGTTTCTCCTGTTGGTGTATGGCAGTGGCCTGGGCGCCTATTATTTGGCAGACAAGATCAGCGGTGCACTGCCGGCGTTAAGTTGTGCCTACGATTTGAACGGGTCCGATATCTGCACACTGATTCCCTTTCAGCATCAGATGGATCACCGGCTTGGGCCGGTAATTAGCGAGGGTGGCGATGTGCTCAAGGCGTTGCTGCCAACACTGATTACACTGGGTACATTCCTGGTTTTTTTCGTCGTCCTGAATAAGGCGTTCTGTGGCTGGATCTGTCCCCTCGGTACTTTCCAGGAACTGATTAAGCTAATCGGTCAGAAGTTGGGATTGCAGCGGATCGAATCCGTGGATCCACGACTGGTGCAGAAGATGCGACCGGTAAAGTGGGCGGTTCTCGGTCTCCTGGTGTTCGGTTTTCCCCTGCTGACCGGTCTGGGTTATCTCAATCATGACCTGGGGGACCCGTTCTGCAAGATCTGTCCCAGCCGGATCCTAACCACTTTGGCCAACGGTGATGCCAGTGAATTGGTGGTGGATACGGCGAGTACCACGACGATCATCTTTTCGCTGATTGCCGATTTCCTGTTTGGTCTGATGCTGGCGCTGGCGCTGACGGTTCGCCAACCCTTCTGTCGTATCTGCCCCATGTTGGCGCTGCATGCCGTGTTCAGGAAGGTGGGCCTGCTGCGCTTGGTCAAACAGGCTTCTCCCCGCTGCGGTAAATGCGGGCTGTGCGCCAAGGCGTGTCCGATGGATATCAAAGAGATCCATACGGAGATGGTCAAGCAGGATGTGACTTTTGAAGACTGTACGCTTTGTGGGCGCTGTGTGGAGTTTTGTCCGGACAAGGATGTGCTGAAGCTGAAATATGCCACATTCCCGTTGTTCAGTGCCGATCCGCGCTATTTCAAAGTACGTAAAAAAGCCCAGACCGCTTGGGAAAAGAACACATTGCGTTCGCGACTTGCCAAGTCAAAACCGCACGGAGTGACGGAGCCATGATGCCGCTTGAACCGGTGGTACTCAGTTTCAGTGCTGTGTTTTTGCTGGGGTTGGGATTTGGTTCGGGACCCTGCAATATCGCCTGCCTGCCCTATCTGGGACCGGTGTTTGTGGCCACCGGAGATGGAGTCAGCAAGGCGTGGCATATTCTGTTGCCGTTCTCGGCAGGGCGACTGAGCGGTTATGCGCTGCTGGGTACCTTTTCCGGCTTGCTTGGCTTGATGGTTCAGGACTGGATCGCCGCTCCATGGGTGCGCTGGATATTGGGAGGCGCCACGCTGGCGGTAGCTTTTTCATTGATCTGGCGGAGGTATAAGCGGAACTCGGGTTGCCGCGCCGGTCATCGAAACGCCCGTTCGATGGCGGTGGCGCCACCCGTTCCCACGGAGTTAGCCGGTGCACTGCCCAGTGGTCTGTTTCTCATGGGGGCGGGCATGGCGCTGAATCCCTGCGCACCACTCAGTACGGTGATGCTGGCCGCGGCCACAACAGGTAGCGCCAAGGCGGGAATGCTGCTCGGAGTCGGTTTTGGTATCGGAGCGGTGTTTGTCCCTACGCTGATATTTACCTTGGGCGTGGCCCACTTTGGCCAGCAACTAAAACAGCATATGAGTCGCTGGGGGAGTGTTCTGGAAAACGCCAGTGTGGGATTGCTGCTATTGATGGGGACGGGCACGGCGTTGGGGTGGATAGCACCATGAACATGGCGGAGTTGATAACGAAAGGCGGTCCGGTAGTCTGGATTCTGATCGGCTATTCGGCGATCGGTTTGGCCATAGTCCTGGAGCGCTCCTTGCTGTTCCTAAGGCAGCGCAGATTGCCGCAATCATTGCAGGATCAGCTGGGGCGCCTGCTGGATCATCCGAGGGAGTTGGGCGAGTCGGGAGCCAGGTCAGGACCCGAGTACCGCATTGTAGCCGCGGTTATTTCAGCGGACAGCAAAGGGGTGGAAGATCTCCGTAGCGTGGGCAATCGTGTGAGAGGCCATGAGCTGCAGCGCATGGAGTACGGATTACGCACGCTGGGTATTCTAGGCAATACGGCGCCCCTACTGGGCTTGCTGGGGACCATCACCGGTATGATCAAGGCGTTCATGGTGATCGAACAGGCCGGAGGCAAGGTGGATGCGCAGGCATTGGCGGGCGGTATTTGGGAAGCGATGATCACTACCGGCGTGGGACTGGCGGTGGCTATTCCGCTGCTTATCTTACTGCATTTTCTCGAGGGTGCGGTTGAGCGCCGCAATCAGTCGATGGAAACCACTATAGCGCTACTACTGGAGCGTCGATGCAACGTACCGTCCTATCAAGACGCTTCGGAACAGCCCCATCAGTGGGAAGGGATTACCGATGGGGTGTGAACCACGGCGCCATTCCAATGTGGTGCTCAATTTGACGCCGCTGATCGATATTGTATTTCTGCTGCTGGTGTTTTTTATGTTAACCGCACATTTTATCGAGGAGGAGCGGATCGACATCCAACTGCCACAGGCCAGCAGCAGCGATCCGCTGGAGAATGATCAGTATGTAACAGTAGTGCTGACGCCGGATGGACAACTGCTGGTAGACGGAAACAAGACGTCGTTGAACGAATTGACAGAGGTGTTGCGTGGTGCGCTACATGCTCCCGGAAAGCAATATGTACGGTTGAAGGGAGACCGGCAGGCCAATTTTGGCAAGGCGGTACAGATTATCGATGCCGCCCGTCTGGCGGGTGCGGATGCCCTGGATATTCAAACAGAGAAGCCGTGATTTCACGGGACATTAATTGGCGCCTGTTTGCCCTGTTCGGCTCGGTCGTTATCCATATCCTGGTAATCATGGATCTGTGGCAAAACCGGGTGATGACGGCACCCGAAACGGCTGTGCCGCCCACACCCACCTCGGTACGGATCAGTTTTTCTGCACCGGAGCCGATGGCGGAACCCGCGCCGGAACCTAAACTCAAACCGGAACCGGAACCAAAACCGAAGCCGAAACCTGAGTCAAAGCCGGAACCGAAGCCGAAGCCGAAACCGAAGCTGGAACCCAAACCAAATCCGCCCATTAAACCGCTAGATCGAATGCGCGAGGAAGTGTCCGAAGAAAAGACGCCGCAGGTGGCAACGCAACCGATGGAGGCACCTGCGCTCCCGTTGGCGGAAATTCCACAACAGCTTGATCGGGCCGGTTTGAAAGATAGCTATATTGAGCAGTTACTACGCCATATCGAGCGGTATAAGCACTATCCGATGCCGGCGCGCAAACGGGGAATCGAAGGGTTAGTGAAGGTGAGTTTTGTACTGGCTGAAAACAGCCAGATTACCGATCTGCGAATCGAAGGGGGACATCGCTTGCTCAACAAAGCAACCCGAACGGCGTTGCAAAAGGCCTTGCCGTTGCCCCGCTCGCCGCAAGCGTTAGCTTTACCGATCAGGCTGGCCTTCAACTTAAGCTACTCGCTGTCCGGTGAATAGGGTCGCGATGACGGGATCAATCATCAGAATCATGGCAGGTATGGGATGGCTGCTGGCGGTGTTCCTGCATCAACCCATGGTGTGGGCGGGTGATCTGCCGCTCCGCGACTCGCAGGGTATCGTGCACAATTTCTCCGAGTTTCAGGGCAAATGGGTGTTGGTCAACTACTGGGCAACCTGGTGTACCCCCTGCCTGGAAGAGATTCCGGAACTGGTCCGCTTTCACGCCGAGCACAAAGAGACCGATGCCGTGGTCGTCGGTATCAATAGGGAAGATCTGGATTGGGAAGCGTTGATCTTCTTCATCAATGAGGTCGGCATCAATTATCCCGTCTGGACTTCGCCGCCGTCTGCGCAGACGGTGCTGGGGCCGGTTACCGGATTACCCACTTCGTTCCTGATCTCCCCGCAGGGAGAGGTGGTTGCCCGGCAGATGGGAAAGGTATCAAAGGCTATGCTCGAGCGCTTTATCGCCCGTCAGCGGGATATCCGCGCGGACGATTAGCCGAACAGGTCAGCGGGGTTGTCGCTTTTCAGGATTATGAACGTGGTGGGTTATTGATATGGCGTTGGGTCAGAACGATGGCAATGCCACCCAGTATGGCGACCGAGGCGATCAACAGTCGTAGGGTTACCGTTTCGGCCAGCAGCAAAACGCCGCCGAAGGCGGCAATGACCGGCACCGAGAGCTGCACGGTGGCGGCACTGGTCGCCTTCAATCCGCGCAAGGCAGCGTACCAGATGACATAGCCCAGTCCCGAAGCGATGGCCCCGGAGGTGATGGCCAGGAACAAGCCTTGACGGCTGATATGGAAGTCTCCGAGAAAGGCGATACTCAACAACAGCCCCAGCGGGACGGTAAGCAGAAAGTTGCGGGCCGTCGACTGCAGCGGGTTGGCCACACCACGTCCTCTTAACGAGTATATCCCCCAGCCGATACCCGCTACCGCCATCAGCAGGGCGCCGACCGGTTCCGGGGCAGTGACGCCCGGCAGCACTAGGTAGACCAGCCCGGCCAAGGCGACCACCAGACCGATCCAGGAGATGCCGGAGAACGCTTCACCACTGCGTAGGCCGGAGAAAAACATGGTCAGTTGCACCACACCGAACAGGATCAAGGCGCCGGTGCCGGCACTCAGCGTGATATAGGCGAAAGAGAAGCTGGCGGCATAGAGGAACAGCATCAAAGCCGCCAGCCAGTCGCTCGAGTACGGTGTTGCCTGACTCGGCTTGCGGGTACGCAGGATCAGCCACAACATGGCTGCGCCGGAAGCCAGGCGTAAGGTGGTAAAGCTTGCCGCATCGATGCTCTGCTCGCCCAGGGCCAGACGACACAGCAGGGAGTTGGCGGCAAAGGCGATCATGGTCAGCGCCGTGAGTGACAGGGTTTTAATATCGGATCTGTGGGGCATGCGTATTCCTGTCTTGGCTTGCCAGAACGGTTTGTTACCTTCGCCTACGGCATCGGCATCGGCACGGCTGAGGCCGATATACTGCAAATGACGGTCACTAAGGTCCGGCAGCTGACGGCGTTGCCGGGCACGCTGCTGCCAAGTGTCCAGGATAGACCAGATTGTGCGCAGACGATAGCGCGCCACCGGCAGGGGTTTGTTGAGGGTGTTTAGGGTCTTATGGGCTGTTAACGGCTGCATGTTGTTCTCCTATCAGGATGTGACGGATTGGTGGCGACCAACACCCCAGTGTGGGGTTCCGATCGCTACCTCCAGATCAGGCTGCCTCAGCTTGATCACCGGGTCCTGATGGATGATCAGCATGTTGACCACTTCGGTGATTTCGTTGTCCGGCAAACCCGTCCGCTGGATGTGTTTCTGGATGGTAGCGGCGCCCACGCCTTGATAGATGCAGACGATGCCGAGCGTGCCATCATCTTCGGCGACCATGTACGACCGGATCCAATGTGCGTTGTCCAGCATCGCGACCGGGTGGTGAGTAAGCTGGAGCTACTGGAGCGGCTCTGGCCTGATGCTATCGTCGTGGATGCCGAAACGGCCTATCGTCGAGCCCATGACTGGGGTGGGGTCCGCAGCCCGGCAATGCCCAGTTGCAGTTGACGCAGGGCCATATTGATGTGGCTTACCGCAGTCTGGAACGGTCGCTGCAAGGCACGGACTGGTCTTCGGCGCAACGCAAGGGGCTCTATTTGGCGCATCTGGTCAGGGTGGCGGCAGCGGTTGGTGACAGTCATCGGGTCCACGAGACGTTGGTTATGCTGGAGGCGGCTCCGGAACTATGGCCTGCCTCGGCACTGTCTGTCACCCTGGCCCGGGCGCGCGGTGAATTAGCGCTTTTTTGAGACGCGGTATGCGGCAGCTTGCGCTGTGTTTCGTGGAGGGGTGATGTTGTGGCGGGAGATTGGTGCGCCACTGCAAGTGGCGACGTTACGCCTGTGGTTGGCGCAATCCTTGTTGGCTGGCCATGAGAATTGTAGCTGACAGCAGCCGAATCCACCTTCAGTAAACTTAGAATTCTTCCCTTGCAGGCGCGTTGCGGGAAGCTGCGTTAAGAGTTGCTCCGGTGAATTGACGCGACATGTAAATGGGTTTGTTGCTTTGTAATAGGCAATTAGCAGTCGAGAGTATGTTGTGTCCAAGTGTCTTATGCAAAGAATATCATCTAGATAACACATGAAACCATGCGATTTATGGCTAAATGCTCTAAAAAGGAAGCCACTTCTAGTTTTCAGCCGTCACACGGATGTATTTGGTCATGGAAAGACAAAAGCCGGTTAATTCGCTACCGATAACTTTTCTTGGTATTCGGGGAATAATCGGTGGCGCAAATCCTAATCAAATACTTTCGATAAAGACCTGGAAATCGCCTCCTGGGATTGTTCGGGTTCTGAGTCGTTTTGTAAATCATGTCATCACTTCTGGTCTCGGCCAACCGGTCACTCCCCAAGGATTTGATGACAGGCAGTTGGATAGTTCTGTCAAGCCGATGCCCCGGGGTCTTTTAAAAAATAGCGCCGGAGTCGTTTCGGGAGTCAACTTGTTGTTGGTGCCACTAATCACCGAACATTGGGTTTCGGCAATATAGTCAATTGTTAAGTTCTCAATAATAAGAAGGAAGTTATAACCATGCGTATCCTGAAATCATTGGCCTATTTAATTTTACTGATTCCAACGACAGCATTTAGCTATGCCTATGTTGATATCGATACAGTGGTTGACATGGATAACGGTGCGTACCCATTTGCCGATGCATCCTATTGGGACTCCCCAGAGATTTACGGTGACTCAAGAGTGAATTGGCTTAGTGGTTCACAGGCATATTCGCGCTTTGATCTTTATGGGACGAGCGAATTTGATTTTCTTGGTGGGTCACTTGATGGAATCGTGCAAGCCCACAATGATGCGATAGCCAGTTTAAACGGAGGCACCATTGAATTCTCAATACTAACAAGAGACTCGTCTACGCTAAACATCAACTCAGGGACAATACGATTCGCAAGTTCGTTGGATTCATCTGAAATCATATTTAGTGGAGGCGTGATCGAGGTTGCCATAGCCCTCAAAGAGAACTCTACATTGACAGTTGTCGGCGACAACCTAAATTATAGTTACACAGGAAGGAATGATACTTTTGGGTACGACAGCTACTTATTGACTGGGTTATTTCAGACTGGGGAAGATATCAATACAGAGATTAGGCAGTACGATGGATTTATAGGTCTAATCAATTTTTCAGACACAACAAACATTTCAGAACCTGCGATTCTTCCATTATTCTTTTTGTTATTTATCCTTATGCTATATATGGTAAAGGGTGGTGCCGCCTTTTCTTTCATCCATACAAAATCGCCTGTCGCACCTTGTGATATTCAATATTCATGAAATCAGGATTGACTTGTTTTACCTAATTAACTGTCTATAACAACCGTTCCAATTGAAGTCGTGGTTACGTAATGAAAAGTTAATGCCTTACTATGAGTGAAAACAAGTAAAATATCTGTACTGAGGAGTTACAGTGAGAGGTGGTAAAGCGATCTGAAACTCCTAGCTCTTTGCCAGAGCAGTGTATTCCGTCCAGACCGGACCTATACCGGCATTATCGAAACAAGTTTGTCCGTTCAACGATTAAGCGGTAAGCACGGAATCAGTTTGTACAGGTCGGCAGTCTGCATGTTCGTATGGTTAAGTGAGCAGTCTCCGATTCAAATTCATGAGCTCAGTGTAACCCTGTGATCGGTTGTACCGCTACATCCTATAGCGCCCTACACCGTGGGTAATAAGGATTATGCCCGCTGCTCCGGCAGTCAGATTTCCATCTCCTTTATATCCGTCGCGGGAGTGAGTTCCGCTTCGGTAGCGGCAATCACATCGCTGACGGAGTAGCCGGGTGCTATCTCCCTTAACAGCAATCCTTCCTCGGTGACATCCATGACCGCACGGTCGGTGATGATACGGTTAACCGCATGGGCGGCCGAGAGCGGCAATTGACAGCGCCGGCGAATCTTTGACTGGCCGTCCTTGTCGGTGTGTTGTAACGCGACGATGACTCTCCGGGCCCCGGTGAGCAGATCCATGCCGCCGCCCATGCCGGGAACGTATTTGCCGGGTATCTGCCAGTTGGCGATATTACCCTCGCCATCGACCTCTAATGCCCCCAGCACGGTGGCGTCGACATGGCCGCCGCGAATGATACAAAACGAGGTCGAGAGATCAAACGCCGCGGCGCCGGGGAGCAGTGTGATCGGCTCGCCTCCCGCATTGGCGATATCCGGATCGGCCTGGTCGCGTGAAGGTTTGGGTCCAAACATCAGGCCACCGTTTTCCGTCTGCAGAATCACTTTGACTCCTGCCGGGATATAGTTGGCGGCACCCGTCGGGAGGCCGATGCCCAGATTGATGACCATTCCGTTGTCGAACTCCTTGGCGACACGTCTAGCGATGAATTCTCGAGTTTCCATTGTTGCTGCTCCTCATCTCAGTCGTCCGCTGCCGACCCAGAGGTCGGTATAGGTTTGCTTTCTGGTTTCAGGGCTGTTGCCGGTCACCAATGTATCGACAAATATTTGTGGCGTTCCGACCTGGTTGGGTGGGATAGACCCGACTTCGACAATTTCATCAACTTCGGCAATGACCCTTTCCGCTGCCATCGCCATCACCGGATTGGCGTTCAGCGCGGTACCGCGATATTGCAGGTTGCCGAGTGAATCGGCACGATGGGCCTTGATGAGGGCGAAGTCGGCCTTCAAGGGGGGGTAAAGCAGATACGTTTGTCCATCGACTTCGATGCGGCGTCGCCCCTCCGCGATTTCGGTACCCAGACCGGTGCGGGTCAGGACACCGCCCAAACCGCCGCCACCGCAACGGATACGCTCAATCCAGGTTCCCATCGGATTGAACTCTACGTCGATTTCCCCCCCGATGTACTGGCGTACCAGTTCCGGGTCGGTGCCGATATGGGAGGTAATGAGTCGGCTGATCTGCCGGCCTCGGGCCAATTTTCCTACCCCGAAACCGCTGCCGCCGGGATAGGCTCCGACACAGGCAATCAAGGTTAGATCACTTACGCCGCGATGGGCGAGTGCATCGATCAGCCCCAGGGGTTCGCCGATGCCCAGGAAGCCGCCGATCATTATCGTCATGCCGTCATGGATTTCATTAACGGCGCGCGTTGCAGAGACAACGTCAACCATATCACTACCTCCGCTTTCTCTGGTGTCGGTTTAATTGCTGAAAGCGAGTGTAATGCTGGGTTGTAAAGTGGTTTTGCCGTACGGGTATTATTTATTAATTCTTTGTAAAAAGTTGTAAAGGCGATCGCTACTGGGTCGTCACCTTGGTGGCAAACAGATAGCCTACGCCGTGAACCGTTTTAATGATTTCGGGGTGGCGGCGATCACGCTCTATCTTTTGGCGAAGATGGCCGATGTGCACATCGATGCTCCGATCAAAAGGGGTGCCGTCACGGCCCCGGGCATAATCCAGAATCTGGTCACGCGTAAGGACGCGATTGGGGTGGGTGGCCAATGCGATCAGTACATCGTATTGCGCGGTGGTCAATTCGACGCTGTAACCGGATTCCGATTGCAGTTTGCGGGTATTGATATCCAGCATCCAATCGGCGAAACAGAGCTGTCTTTTATTTGAGAGTGTGACGTTTTCACTGGTGGGTTTAATGCGACGCAATACCGTGCGTACCCGTGCCAGGAGTTCCCTCGGCTCGAAAGGCTTGGGCAGGTAGTCGTCGGCGCCCAACTCGAGGCCGACAACACGGTCAACCGGTTCACCGCGGGCGGTCAGGATAATGACCGGGATATCCATCTCCTGTCGCAGATTGCGCAGATAGAGCAAACCATCTTCGCCCTGGAGATTTAAGTCGAGCACGATCAAGTCGTAGAGCCGGTGGTCGATTCGTTGTTGCATCTCGCTACCGTTATACGCCGTATCCACTTCATAACCGCCGGGGGCGAGGCAGCGTGCCACCAGGGTGCAGACATCCGGTTCGTCATCGACGACCAGTATTCTTTCCGCTTCTTTCATCTTTCTACTCCATCCCCCGACGCGTCCCGGCTGTCCAGCGCGCCGCGTACCCGCTCTGCCAGCATGGTGTGATCAAAGGGTTTGCACAGCAACTCCTTATCGCGGAGTGGAAATGACTCATGCTCCATGATTTTATCCGGATAACCGGACATGAGCAGATACTTCAATTTTGGCATGTGTCGTCTGATTGTGCGCACCAGGTCGATACCGCTGACGCCGCCCGGCATCTCGATATCACTCAATAGCAGGTCGAAGTGCACGCCTTTCTCCACCAATTCCAGGGCGTGGCTTCCATCGGTCGCTTCGATGACGCGATACCCCAGCCGACATAACACTTTCGCCGTAAAGTCCCGTACCGCCGATTCATCCTCGACCAGGAGAATAGACTCACTGCCACCCGGTGTCGCGCCGGCATCCGTATGGTGGGCAATCGGTACCGTATCGATGCCCATAAAGCGGGGCAGATAGAGGCTGACCTGGGTCCCGCTGCCGGCTTCGCTTTCGATGATGATATGACCGTTTGAGCGGCGGATAAAGCCGTAGACCATGCTCAGTCCAAGTCCGGTTCCCTGTCCCGGTTTCTTGGTGGTAAAGAAAGGTTCAAAAACCCGTTCCTGGATATCTGGTGGGATGCCGCCGCCGGTATCTTTTACCTTAACGATGACATAGTCGCCCGGTGCGACCTGCTGCTGAACAGCGGTATCCTCGGGAGAGATTGTCCACCCGCCGATACTGACTTCCAGCTTACCGCCTCCCGGCATCGCGTCGCGACTGTTGATGACCAGGTTGAGGACTGCGCTCTCGAGTTCACTGGGATCGGTATGGACGCTCCAACAGGCGCCTTCGGTGCGGATGGCTACCTCAATGGTCGCACCCAGTGTGCGGTGCAGCAGTTCGCCCATGCCGAGGATGGTTTGGTGCGGTTTATAAACCATCGCACGCAACACCTTTTTACGTGAAAAAGCCAACAGGCGATTGACCAATGCCGCGCCGCGGCGCGCCGCATCCAGTGCCGGGGCAATCATGGGTTCAATGTCCCGGTCGCTCATCTCCCCCTCGTTTATCAGCGCCAGATTACCCACGATAATGGTTAACAGGTTATTGAAATCATGAGCGATACCGCCGGTCAATTGTCCGACGGCATCCATTTTCTGCGCTTGGCGGAGGAGTGTTTCGGTGCGCTTTAATTTAGTGATGTCTTGGCTAAGGATAAAGTAGCCCAGCGTTTCTCCGCTCTGTGCCTGGTGCGGGATATAGTTGACGAGGCAGTCAATGGTATGGCCATCGAGCAATTTTAACGAAAATTCGGCCGATTTCGTGACGCCGGACAGCGCTTCGTCCAGGTCTTGCCGGTGTCCCGGATAGAGCTCCCCTCCCAACACTTCCCAAACCGGTTTTCCGACTACCTGTTCAGGGTCTTGCCCAAACCACTCCTGATACCCCCGGTTGCAAAACCGATAAATCTTATCGGCATCGACATAGCCGATTAACGCGGGCACGGCGTCTGCGATACGGCGAATCCACTGTTCACTTTGACGCAAATTCTCTAACGCGCCACGTAGTTCGGCGGTGCGCTCGCGAACTCTTAGCTCAAGGGTATCGATACTCTCTTTTAAGGCTGCTTCCGCTCGGGCTTGCTCGGTGATGTCTTTGTAAACCGTGACAAAGCCGATACCGGGGATGGGATTGCCGCGTACCTCCAGTACCTTGCCGTCCGGTCGCCGGCGGATAACGCTGTGTGGCCGGAATTTTCTCGCCAGTTCGACACGCTCGGCGGCAAGCGTGTCGGGATCGCCGGGGCCATACTCGCCCCGTTTGGCGTTGTACAGCATGAAGTCTCCGAACGGAGTTCCTACCTTGGCCAGCGTCAGGGGAAATTCCAGTAGCGAGAAAAAGCGTTCATTCCACGCCAATAGATGGAGGTCGCGATCAAAAATCGTGAATCCCTCATCCATGTGTTCCACGGCAGTCTGAAAAATGGCCACCCACTGTTTATCCGGCAGTTCCCAAGGCGGTTCTTCGCTGCGGGATGCGGGATCATCAATAGGACTGGATTTGGCCATCAACAAGACTCAAACGGGTAATCGGTTCGGTTACTCCTAAGACAAGCTTAATTAAGTCGCCAAGGCAAGCACATTCACAAACATTTACATTAAATCAAAAAACTTTTCCGGCGCTACACATTCGTTTTACATCACCGTCGCAAGCTTTCCCCATGAGGCTGGCAGTAGCAATAATCGCTGGCTCTTCACGGCTGAGGAGGAATGTATTACATGGGCGACGGCATGTCAGTGCACGATGATCTGAGCGTTCTGCAAGCGGCGCTTGAGCAGCTTGAGCAGCTTGATCAGGGCGTCACCGTGTTTGATTCCGAACTGAGACTGGTTGGATGGAATCAGCGCTTTTTTGAACTGTTGGGTTTTCCCCTGATACTGGCAAAGCGGGGAACCCATTTCTCTGCCTTCATGCGCTACAACGCCGAACGCGGTGAATACGGCCAGGGAGAGGTCGAGGCGCTGGTTGAAGCGCGTGTTAACCGTGCCCGTGAATTCCAGGCGCATGTCATGGAGCGAATCCGTCCGAGTGGTGAAGTCATTGCCGTACGCGGCACGCCGCTTCCCCAGGGAGGGTTTGTTACCACCTACACCGATATCAGTGAACAGCGCCAATATATATTGGAAACCGATGGCTTAACCAAAGAGTTCAAAGGTTTTGTCGCGGTCAATAATGTCGGGTTAAAAGTGCGCGAAGGTACGATCCATGCGTTGATCGGCCCCAATGGGGCGGGTAAGACAACGGTATTTAATCTGCTTACCCGATTTCTTAGTGCGACCGACGGCGTGATCACATACAAGGGTCACGATATCACCCACACCCGGCCGGACACGATTGCACGTCGCGGAATTGTTCGTTCTTTCCAAATATCATCGGTCTTTCCTCACTTGACGGTGAGGGAAAATGTGCGGATCGCACTGCAACGCAAGCACGGTATCGACAAACAATTCTGGCGGCCTGCCCGCGAGTTGAATTTCCTTAACGAAGAGGCGGACGGGTTGCTTGCCGAAGTGGCCCTAGACGCTTTCGCCGATACGCTTGCCGTAGAACTCTCTTATGGGCGTAAGCGCGCCCTGGAGATCGCCACTACTCTGGCCCTGGATCCGGAACTGATGTTGCTGGATGAACCGACCCAAGGCATGGGGCATGAGGATGTTGGGCGTATTACCGATCTGATCAGAAAGGTGGCCACCAATCGCACCATTTTAATGGTGGAGCACAATCTGGGCGTGGTCGCCAACCTTTCGCATTGGATTACTGTATTGCAGCGTGGCGAGATTCTGGCCGAAGGCAACTACGGAGAGGTTTCCCGTAATCCCGATGTGATCCGCGCCTATATGGGGACCGCACATGCCTAACGTTACCCCGCTCAAATCAGGTAAAGAGGCGTCGGTACTGCAGATCGACGGATTGCATGCCTATTACGGTGAATCACACATTCTGCACGGAATAAATCTGGATGTCTGTGAAGGTGAATTGGTAACGCTGTTGGGTCGCAACGGTGCCGGAAAGACCACTACGTTGAAATCGATTATCGGCATGGTCGGCAAGCGTGAGGGGTCGATTCGTTATCGGGGGCAAGAGACGATCGGTCTCAAATCCAATCGCATCGCGCGAACCGGCATTGCATTGTGCCCGGAGGAGCGCGGTATCTTTTTCAGCCTCTCTGTTGAAGAGAATCTCTACCTGCCGCCGGTCATTGCACCGGGTGGACTCTCGGTTGAAGAGATCTACCAACTTTTTCCCAATCTCGAAGAGCGGCGTCATACGCGCCACGGCACACGTCTCTCCGGTGGAGAACAGCAGATGCTGGCATTCGCCAGGATATTGCGAACAGGCGCCAAACTGCTGCTGCTTGATGAACCCACCGAGGGTTTGGCTCCGGTCATCGTTGAGCAGATAGGTGATGTGATCCAAAAGTTGAAAGAACGCGGTTTCACTATTTTGCTGGTTGAGCAGAACTTCCATTTTGCTTCAGCGCTGGCCGATCGTAATTACGTGATGGAAGACGGCAGGATAGCCGCTGTCGTGCATCGAGATGAGTTGAGTGAGAAAGAAGCCTTACTCCAGGAATACCTGGGCGTATAAAAACACTACCCAAGCGAGAGGAGTTATCACCATGATAAAGAAAACATTACTGGCCTGCACGATCGCCGTATCCATGGCCACCATGCCGGTGTCCGCCGGCACCGTCTCGGACGATAAAGTCAAGATAGGCGTGCTGACCGATATGGCGGCCGTTTATGCGGATCTGTCCGGTAACGGCTCGGTGATCGCCGCCGAAATGGCCGTTCAGGACTTTGGCGGAAAGGTCCTCGGTAAACCTATTGAGGTGGTTTCCGCCGATCACCAGAACAAAGCGGATATTGCCGTTTCCAAGGCACGCGAATGGATCGACACCGGGGGTGTCGATATGATCACGGACTTGGTCACCTCGTCGGTTGCACTGGCCGTACAAGAGGTGGGCCATGAAAAAAACCGCATTACCATGGTAACCGGTGCCGCCAGTTCACGGCTGACCGGTAAGAGTTGTTCACCGAACGGTTTTCACTGGGCATACGATACCTATTCACTGGCCAACGGCACCGGCACCGCCGTGGTCAATAATGGTGGTGACAGCTGGTTTTTTATTACGGCGGATTACGCCTTTGGTCACTCGCTGGAAGGTGACGTGTCGAATATCGTCAAGACTAACGGCGGTACCGTGGTAGGTAGCGTACGTCACCCGTTCCCTTCGTCCGATTTCGCTTCGTTCCTGCTACAGGCGCAGGCATCGGGAGCCAAGATTATCGGTTTGGCCAATGCCGGATCTGACACCATCAATGCGATCAAGCAGGCTGCCGAGTTCGGCATCGTTGAGGGCGGTCAAAATCTGGCGGGCCTGCTGATGTTCATTACCGATATTAACACCCTCGGCCTGAAGGCCGCGCAGGGCCTCTACATGACTACCGGTTGGTATTGGGATCGCAATGACGAGACTCGCGCCTGGGCCGCTCGGTTTGAGGAAAAGGCGGGTAAGAAACCGACCATGGTGCAGGTCGGAACCTATTCGGCCGTACTGAGTTACCTCAAGGCCGTAGAGAAGGCGGGTACCGACGAGGCCGGTGCTGTCGCCAAGACATTGAGGTCAATGCCGGTTAACGATGTGTTCACCAAAGGCGGCATGGTGTATGCGAATGGTCGTATGGCGCATGACATGTATCTGGTCAAGGTAAAAACACCCGCCCAGTCCAAGGGGGCATGGGATTACCTGAACATCGTGCGCACCATTCCTGCCAAACAAGCTTTCAAGGATCCGGCCAAAAGTGGTTGTGACCTGACGAATTGACGACGCCAGCCTATCCGAATGTTTTTGTTATCTCCGTGGGTGAAGTGCGATGACGACACTATTTGATCTTCCTGTCTCCTATATTGGATTGCAGTTATTGATAGGCCTGCAAAACGGGGCCTTCTATGCACTGCTCAGTTTAGGTCTTGCGGTGATCTTCGGCATGTTGAACGTCATCAACTTCGCCCACGGTGCCCAATATATGATGGGGGCCTTTGTGGCCTGGATGCTACTGGATATCACCGGGCTATCTTACTGGTGGGCGCTTCTGCTGGTGCCCCTGGTGATGGGGATCGTGGGGATAATCATCGAGCGTGCCTTATTGCGCTGGCTCTATGAACTGGATCATCTCTACGGACTGTTACTCACCTTTGGGTTGGTACTCATTATTGAGGGGCTTTTCGTCAGCTTCTTTGGCTCTTCTGGGTTGTCCTACGAAAAGCCCGGATTATTGACGGGGGCGCAACGTATACCGCTGGAGATGATCACCGGGAATGTACGTGATGTGATGATGATCCCTCTGTATCGGCTGTGGATTGTCGGCGTATCGATTATCTGCTGCTTTGCTACCTGGTACGCCATCGAGCGCACTCGACTCGGAAGCAATCTGCGTGCGGCTACCGAAAATCCGGCATTGGTAAGAAGTTTTGGTATCAACGTCCCCGTCCTGATCACGCTGACCTACGCCTTTGGTGTGGCGCTGGCCGGGTTTGCCGGTGTACTTGCGGCGGGCCTGCAGGCGATTACTCCCCATATGGGTTCGAACCTGATCATCGTGGTGTTTGCGGTGGTGGTGATCGGGGGGATGGGTTCTATTCTCGGTTCCATTATCACCAGTTACAGCCTGGGTATTGTGGAAGCCCTGACCCGTGTCGTTTATCCGGAAGGTTCCAACGTGGTGATCTTCGTTATCATGATTCTGGTACTGCTGGTGCGTCCGGCGGGCCTGTTTGGAAGGGAGCGTTAAATCATGTGGGTATTCAGTCTCCAACGCCGTCAGGAACAAGTTGCCGCTTGGCAACCTAAGGGGTTTGTTGTCGCACTCGTCGTGCTGGGCATTCTCCTGGCGTTGCCCCAGTTTGTTTATCCGGTATTTCTCATGAAGGCGATGTGTTTTGCATTGTTCGCCTGTGCATTCAATCTTCTGTTGGGGTTCACCGGCCTGTTGTCATTCGGTCATGCGGCCTTCTTTGGTTCGGCATCCTATATCTCCGCCTATGCGCTGAAGGCTTGGGGATTGACGCCGGAGTTGGCCATTTTGCTCGCCACCCTGAACGCGTCCGTGATGGGGTTTCTATTTGCCTACGTGGCGATACGTCGCCAGGGTATCTACTTTGCCATGATCACGTTGGCGCTTTCGCAAATGGTTTTTTTTGCAGCGCTCCAGTTTCCCTTTACCGGGGGGGAAGATGGTATTCAGGGTGTCCCACGTGGCGTACTGTTGGGTCTCATCGAGCTTACCGACAACCAGTCTCTCTACTATTTTGTGCTGGCAATCTTTCTGCTTGGCCTCTACGTCGTGTGGCGTACCATCCATTCGCCTTTCGGACAAATCCTGAAGGCTATTCGGGAGAATGAACCCCGTGCGATGTCGCTGGGTTATCGGGTGGAATATTACAAAATGATTGCCTTCGTGATTTCGGCAACCCTGTCCGGATTGGCCGGCGGCACCAAAGCCTTGGTGGTGCAAGTGGCAAGCCTGACGGATATCACCTGGCAGATGTCGGGCGAGGTGGTGTTAATGACCCTATTGGGTGGTATGGGCACCATTTTTGGTCCGGCGGTAGGTGCCGTCATGGTGATGTCATTGCAGAATTATCTCAGCTGGCTGGGGTCCTGGGTGACCATCATCGTGGGTGCCATTTTTGTTATCTGTGTGCTGGCTTTCCGACGTGGCGTTGTGGGTGAAATCCTGGCGCGCTGGCCGCAACGCACCAGATAATGCGTTTGTGAATGGCATCAGCGACCCCTTAACTGACTTTTGGTCGGTAGCGCCCCGCGAAGTTCCCTGGCCGTCTCCTGATCCGGGAGCGACAATGCTAAGCCCTGCCTTAATGGCGTGTCTCCCGTCTAGTCCAGCTTGATCTTTTGCTCCATCGGCAGGGCGGGTTCCAGCGCCCACTCTGCGGTGGAGCCGTCATAGAGTCTTGCCTTGTCGTTGCCGAGCAGTTCATGGGAGACGAACCAGGCCAGTGAGGTGCGGTGGCCGGTGTGGCAGAAGGATATCTGCTCGCCCGTCAACGGCACCCCGGCCGCCTGGTAGATGCGGCGCAGATGCTCCAGACTTCGGAAGGTCGCGCCACCGTTCACGGTCAGCCACTGGAAGGGTAGGTTGATCGCTCCGGGCAGGGTGCCGGGGCGCTCCTTGTCGCCACCCTGCAACAGCCCCAGATACTCACCCGGACTGCGGTTGTCCACCAGACTGATGTTACCCAGTGTGGCCTTGAGTTCAGTGGCGCTGACTTGATACTCCTGCCGTGGCTGTGCCCTGAAGGTTTTTTTTACGGCCGGGTTGGAACCGTTTTCCAGGGGGTGGTCGCGGCTCTGGGCATAGGCGATGAGACCTCCATCAAGGATTGAAACCGCATCGTGCCCCAGGGACTTGAACGTCCAGTATACGCGTGTCGCCGAGGCCATCTCGCCGGCACTGCGTCCGGTAACCACCAGCACAACCCGGGTGCGGTTATCGATACCCAGTCCGCCGATCAACTGTTCCAGCGTCGCCACCGGCGGCCGCATCTTGGGGGTACCCTTGGTATCGGTTTTAACCCAGTCGGCGTATTCGCTGTGAACGGCGCCCGGGACATGGAATTTTTGGTAGGCGGGGCGGGGCTGCAGGTCCAGTACCCGCAAATCGGGTTTGTCCAGTTGATTTGCCAGCCAGGCGCCGTCTACCAGCGGTTGGCCGGCCAGCAGCGCGGGTGATACCAGAAGAGAGAGTAACAGGATAAGGAGGGTAAAGGGGTTCATTTTCATCGGATGAATTCCTGGTTATCCGAACTTGCCGGGTTCGGGGGAAGCTCTCCGCATTATAACGGTTCGCGGCGGGAGGTGATTTTATACCGACTGAAAAATAACCTGTTTTGTCATACATCAGCTGCAGACGGTCTCTCTGTACGCCCTGGCCGTGGCCGGGGTACCGCCGGGCCTCCGCTGATGCCGCAAGGTTACCTGTTGGTAACGCGTGAGCGCCATGCGCGCCGCCCCTACACCGGAGAAAACGAAGAATACAGCGTTCCGATGGGGGCGGTTACGGGTGGGTAACACCGAATTACATTTGGCGTCAATGGGATAAATTCCAGTAAAATCATGATCTTGCCGCTAATTTTTGGTTTTCCTGTTACCGTTGGGTAACGCCTTGGCGCCTACTCTGTATCCCCTCATTCTGTAGCTGTGCGTGAAATTTGGAGAAATATTCAATTTTTACAACAGGATATAAATCCCACTAAAGAACTGTGGTATAGGAAATGCTTTACGTCCGTGTGTTGGGGACGGGGCCGCACAGTACAAAACAATGGCGAACTGTTCCTGATGCCTGTCGGTGATTGACCGACTCACCAGTTGAATAGAGGAGGAATACCCATGCCCGTTGGTCTCCAGGCTGAACCATCCCTGGGCGTGCCCGGTAAAAAACGTTGGGCCATGGTGGTCGACTTGCGTCGATGCATCGGCTGTATGGCTTGCGTGTGTGCTGACAAAGCTGAATACGATGTGCCGCTTGGCGTATGGCGGACTATCGTTAAGGTCAAGGACACCGGCCACTTCCCCAATACCAAGCGTCATTTCATGCCGCGCTTGTGCAATCACTGCGACAACCCGCCCTGTGTTCGGAATTGCCCGACCGAGGCCACCTACAAGCACGAGGACGGCTTCGTGTTACAGCGCTATGAGCGCTGCATCGCCTGCCGCACCTGCGTCGCCGCCTGTCCCTACAACGCCCGCCACGTGCTGCCAAAAAATCGCGATCGCGTGAAGATCGGCGGCGTGGTGGACAAGTGTACTTTCTGCAACCACCGGGTCGAGAAGGGGTTGCAGCCCGCCTGTGTTCAGACCTGTCTGGGCCGTTCGCGTATCTTTGGCGATCTGAATGACCCCAACAGCGAGGTCTCCCGACTGGTGGCCCGGCACAAGACGGTGGTGCTGAAACCCGACAAAGGCACGCGTCCCCAGGTGTATTACATCAAACCGGACCGCGCCCAGACCGAGCAGGTGTTTAGCGCCCCGCACTCCTATGCCGCCCGTTCCGACGCCGAGGCTTTCTACCGGCGTAATCGGGGCAGCAAGTTCTTTTCCGGTGTCCTATAGGGGAATGCATCATGTTTGAATACATGGAATACAACATCGCCCCCTGGGGGCGTGAAATCGTTATCTACTTCTTCCTGATCGGTGTCGCCGCCATGACCTTTGTGTACGCCGCCGCGCCGTCGGTGTTCGGCAATGTGTTCGGTGGTGTGGCAAAGTCGATGGAGCCGTTCCAGAAGATCGGATTGCTGGTTTCACTGATCCTGCTAGCCATCTGTGGCCCGCTGCTGATCATGGATCTGGGACAGCCGAGTCGCTTCCTCTACCCGATCCTCTATTTCCACTGGACCTCGCCGCTCTCCTGGGGGTCGCTGTTCCTCCCCTTGTTTGGTTTGTGCATTATCGGGTTCTACTTCGGGTTGATGAAGGGGAATCAGGGGATGATGCGCCTGACCGGCATACTGGGCTCGCTGCTGGCGCTCTCCATGCCGCTCTATACCGGTCTCGATCTGATGGTACATCAGACACGCGAGTTGTGGAGTAATCCGACCATCCCACTGCTGTTCGTTATTCTCTCCATGAGCTCCGGCACCGCGGTGGTGGCGGTTATCCAGCTGCTGCGCGGTCAGCTCAATGAACTGTCCGTGGAGTTCCTGCACGCGTTTCTCTACCTGGCTCTGGCGGTTACCTTCGCGTTGTTCCTGGCGGAGTGGGTGGTGCTCAACTACGGCACCGGCGAGAAGCAACAGGCCTGGGAGATCATCAACCAGCAGTTCGGCTTCAAGTACTGGGGGATGACCTTCCTGATCGGCATTCTGGTACCGCTGGTGCTGGTTGCGCTGCCGAAGTTGGGCCGTGATCCCAGGGTTCTGACACTGGCGGCGGTGTTGAGCGCGGTGGGCGCCTACAGCTTCAGGGAAGTGCTGATCTATGCCGGTCAGCTCACCCAGATCAATTTCTGAGGAGACAAAGATGAGTGACTCTATCAAATTCACCCGCCGCGATTTCATGAAATTCGGCGGCGCGGTGGGAACCGCGGCCGGCGCCCTGGGCCTGGCCAGCAGTCGCCTGGTCGCCATGGAGCAGGATCTGGGGGGTAAGGACTACTCACCGACCACCGGCACGGAGCGCCAGGCGGTGCCCTATACCTGCATGGCCTGCAACATCGAGGATGGGGGTGTCGCCTATGTGGAGAACGGCCGTATCGTCAAGCTGGAAGGCAACATGGACCATCCGAACACCCGCGGCAAACTGTGTGCCAAGGGCAATTCCGGCTTCCTGCATGTCTATGATCCGGACCGCATCATGACGCCGCTGTTGCGTACCGGCAAGCGCGGCGAGGGAAAGTGGAAACGGATCTCTTATGGCGAGGCCACCACCCTGCTGGCGAAGAAGCTGCGCGAGGTGATCGATCGTGCCAATGCCGAGCACAAGCCGGAGATCCTCAACGAGATGGTGTTCAAGTGGGGGCGGGACCGTACCGGCGGCGCGGTTGGCCGCTTCATGCACGCGCTCGGCTCCAATGCCATGCTCAACCACACCAATATCTGCGAATCCTCCAAGAAGGTCGGGCTGGAGCCCACCTGGGGTCCGGATATCGAATCCTGTGACTGGGCCAACACCAAGTACATCCTCAACTTCGGCTCTAACGTGCTGGAGACCGCCTATTTCATGAATCCAAATGCCCAGCGGTTGGTGGATGGCGTGGTCGGCAACAAGGCTAAACTGGTGAGCTTCGATGTGCGCATGTCCAACACTTCGGGCTTTGCCGACGAGGCTTATTTCCCTTATCCGGGCACCGACGGTGCCATCGCCCTGGCCATGGCCCACGTGATCATGAACGAGGGGCTGTACGATGCCGACTTCATTGCGAACTGGACCAATGTCAGCGCCAGGCAGCTGATCGATCATCTGAAGCCCTATACGCCGGAGTTCGCCGAAGAGGAGTCCGGGATGTCGGCCAAGGATATTCGCCGTATCGCCCGCGAGTTCGCCACCACCAAACCCGCCACCACCTTCTCCTACCGGGGACCCTGTAAGCACGTCTGGGGCTCCTACCAGGAGGCGGCGATCAACATGCTCAACGTGATCACCGGCAACGTGGAGAAGAAGGGCGGCTACTGCCTGCCCCGCGGCATGGGCTGGCCGCAACCGCAGCCGGTGCCACCCAAGGGCAAGGCCGCAAGCCTGATCGCTGCGCCGCCGCACTATCCGCTGGCGTCGCACCATGTCTCTACCCACGCCCCTTACATGATCAAGAAGGGTGAGGCCAAGGTATCGGTGTGGATGACCTACTATGACAATCCGGTCTACACCTATCCGTCCAGCCACGTATGGAAGGAGATGCTGAGCGACGAAAAAACCGTCCCCTTCTACGTCTCCTTCAGTCCCTACATGTCAGAGAGCACCGAGCTGGCGGACCTGATCATTCCTGATGTCACCTACCTGGAGCGGCACGACCCCGAGTCGATGCCGGGTGGACTCTATCCCTGCCTCTCCATCCGCCAGCCGGTGGTCAAACCGCTGGGCGGTACCCAGGAGTTTCGTCAAACCCTGATCGATGTGATCCACAAGGTGGATCCGGACGGCTCCCTGGAGATCAAGAAGTACTTCGCCTTCAACAGCGTGGAGGATTGGATGCGCGCCCATTTCGACGCGATTCCCGGCCTCAAGGAGGACGGTGGCTGGGATTTCTTGAAGAAGAAGGGGGTCTGGCCCATCTATGGCGAGGTGGACAAGGTGACCGCCAAGATCGTGGACAAGAATGGCAACGAGGTAGAGCCCGATTACGGTCTCTATACCAAGGAGCTCTCCGCCGCCGACATGGCCGGGGCCGAGGTCGATGCCGACGGAACCATCAAGAAGGACGGCCAGGCGATCGGCGTGCAGGTTAACGGCCACAACATGGTCGGTTTCGGCACCCCCTCGCGGCGCATGGAGATCTTCAAGTCGAGCTATAAAAAATACGGTTTCAACCCATTACCCGTCTACAAGCGCCTGCCCTCCCGGGACAAGAAGGCGGATGAATTGGTGCTCACCACCTACAAGGTGAATGTGCACACCCAGAGCCGGACCGCGTCGCTGAAATACCTGGCCGAGCTGTATCACAAGAATCCGGCCTGGATCAATCCGAAGACGGCTGCGGCACGCGGGCTCAGTGACGGTGACCTGATCCGGGTTACCTCCTCGCTGGGTTACGTCGTCACTCGCGCCCACGTCACCGAGGGGATTCACCCGGACGTGGTGGCCATCTCCACCGCCTGCGGCCACAGCGCCTACGGCCGTCTGGCCCAACTCAAACAGCGCACGCAGGCGGCAGAGTACGCCCAGGGTGGTGAGGCGGATATCGCCAACAACGTCTGGTGGAACGACAAAGGGGTGCATCCCAATCCCATCATCCGCCTGGCGGTCGACCCCATCGGCGGTTCCCAGGGCTGGTTCGACACAGTGGTGACCGTCTCCAAGGCGCAGCCGGGGGATCGGTACGGAGACACCCACGCCAGTGTCGAGGCCTCGATGAAGGACTATGAGGAGACCCTGCGCTACGCCTACACCGGCGACATCCACCGAGCCAGGCACAAGGAGGTGGATATCGACTGGAACAGTCTCCCTGAACCGGAGCTTCACACCGGCGGTCATTGACCCATCACACCCCTGGCGTCCGTGACGCCGGGGGTGTCTTTTCGGACTGGGAGGAGAAGATATGCAGACAACAACGACTTTGGCATCGGAAGCAATAATGGATAACAGCCTTGAGCATGAGCGGGTGACGGAGACTCGGGCTGTGGCGGCGCTGTTCGGCTTCCTGGCTCGCTGTCTCGAAGAGGAGGTGGATGCGGCTCTGATTGATCTGATCCGCGGTGAACTGCGCGGACCGCTGGCCATGGCCGGCGTGGTATTCGACGAGGAGTTTCACCAGACCCCAACAGGGCCCCTGGTGGAGAGCCTGGCCGAGGAGTATACGGGGCTGTTTGTGGCACCCGGTTGTATCAGCCCCTACGCCTCTGTGGTCGAGACCGGCTGTATGTTCAATGAGCCGGCGGATCGCGCCATCGCGGCCTACAGCCAGGCGGGCTGGGACTATCGTAACCGCCTGAGCGGCGAATTCCCGGACCACATCGGCACCATGCTGGGCTTTTATGCCAAGCTGGCCAACGGCGAGGCGACGGCGCTGCTTGCCGGGGATGGCGTACGGGCTGAGCAGCTCAGTACGCAGCGTGAGGCGTTCCTGCTGGAACAGCTGGCCGAGTGGTCGCCAGGCTGGTGCCGCCGTGCCGCCGCCGCGGCGTTATTGCCATTTTATAAACGGTTGTTGGAAATGGCCGAACAGGCGCTCTGGTCGGAGCTGGAGCAACGGGTCGATCGCCGGCGCCTGCGCGAACTGGCGGAGCTGAACCGGCGTGAACCCAAGCGCCTCGACTACGACGCCGATTTCCGCAAGGCCTCGGGTCTATGAATGCGCCTGCTCCACGGGTGCTGCTGGTGGAGGGGTCCGGGCGCGGCTTCCTGAGCCACTACAGTCACGCCCTGGCGCTCGGGCTGCAGCGGGCCGGAATCGAGGCCCAGTTGCTGACCGGACGGCGTGACGAACTGGGCGATTGGACGGTGCCCTTTCACAAGCAGGCTTGCCTCGATGCCGGCCGCCGCGGCTGGTGCTGCGTGCGCCGGCAGATCATTGAAACGCGCCCCGACATTGTCCACCTGCAGTGGGTCGACAATCCCTTCCGGGCGCTGCGCTTCGTGCGCTGGGCGCACGGGCAGGGGGTGCGGGTGGTCTATACCCCGCACAATATATTGCCCCATGAAAAGCGCTGGCTGATGATGCCCGCCTACCGCCTGTTGTATCGCATGATCGACCGGGTGGTGGCACGCGACGCATATCTGGCCTGGGCGTTGGAGGAGTTGCTGGATACCCCGGGGGAACGGCTGACGTTGCTGCCAGGGAGTCCCAACTTTCTGGCACTGCAATCGCTGCAAGGCCGGGATGAACCGAGGGGCGATTCACCCGCACCGGCCAGGGATCCGGGTGAACATCGACTGCTGTTCTTCGGCCACGGCTGCCTGCGCAAGGGGCTGGATCGGCTGCTGGAAACCGTGGCCGGCAACCGCTGGCCCGGGACGATGCACCTGGTCGTGGCGGGTGAGGGGGTGCTGTACGGTATACCTGACGCGTTGCTGGAGACCGCCAGGCGTGCCATGCGCATCACCCTGATCGACCGTTACGTGGCGCCCCGGGAGGTCGCCGCACTGTTCCGGGACGCCGATCTGCTGCTGATGCCCTATGTCAAACAGTGCAAGAGTCCGCTGCTCGATCTAGCCGCCGCACTGCGTCTGCCGGTGTTGCGCTCCGACCGGGTGCAAGGCGCCGATTTTCGTGAAGGCGTGCACGGCCGTACTTTCTCCCACGACGATCATGCGGCCATGGAACAGCGCTTGAAGCAGACCCGTTGGCTGACCGGGGTGAGGGACAGTCTCGCGGCCATGGATGATCCCCTTGCCGCTATCGACCGCCTCGCACGGGGACACCGTCAGCTCTATCTGAAAGTCCTCGCGAATCGTATCCCGGGAGGCGATGTGCATCGCGTCCCAGACTTTCTCGCACCAATTTCCGAGGTTTGAATCCGTCATGCGCAACCGATTCAATGCAAGACTCCGGTACCCACTTGAGACAGGGATGTCTTACTTTTTTGGCCGCACACGTATGAAGCCGCGTTGGGTATCGCTGGCTCACCCGACGCAACTGTCGAGCGGTACAAGGATGTGTCGCACAGGGATTCAGTGCTTTTCCCCAGCCTTGAGGAGTACATGAGATGGCGGGCGCGGGACAGACAGTGATCCTGATTGCGCACGAGCGCAAGCTGCCAGAGCTGATCAAGCTGATGAAAAGCCGGCTGGCGGTGTTCCAGGAGTACCGCCTGCTGGCCACCAGCGAAACCGGCGAGGCGATCGAACGCGAACTGGCGCTCGAAGTGACGCATCTCTTTTCCGGCAAAAAGGGCGGCGAAATCCAGCTCTGCGGACTGGTTTGTACCAACACGGTCCGGGCGGTCTATTTCATCCGCGACCCGGAGACACCGGCCGCAGACGAACCGGATATCACGCCCTTTTACCGCGCCTGCGATCTGAACAACGTGCCGCTGGCGAGCAACATGGTCAGCGCTGTTGCCCTGACCCACTGGCTGGGGCGCAAGATCGCCGCGCCACTGGCGAAAATGGATATAGCCAGGGAGAACGCGGCATGCGAATGACCAGATCCGAACAGGCCGCGGGTTACCTGCGGCTATCCGAAATGATCGTCGAGGAGGAGCTGTGCATCAATCTGCGCGGCCGCCTGGAGCACTGCACGCGTTGCCGCGACGTCTGTCCCTCCGATGCGCTCCGCCTGTCGGTCGATGCGGTGGATCTGGACCGGCAGAAGTGCACCGGTTGTAACAGCTGTCTGCCGAGCTGTCCGGCCGGTGCCCTACGCTCCAGCGGATTTCTCCCGGAACGTTTTGTCGCCGCCCTGGCGGGCCGTGAGCGGATCGATCTGCATTGTCGCGCCAGCACCGGCTCGGGCGGCGGTGTGGTCATCCCCTGCCACAGCGTGCTCGATGCGCGCCTGATCAGCGCGGCCCGGGCCGAGGGCGTGGAGACACTGGCTCTGCATGGTTTGGATCAGTGTGCCCAATGCCGTTACGGCGATGCCCGCGACAGGCTGCGGCATCTGGCGGAAACCCTGGACGAATGGCTGGGCGAGGCGGCGCCGCGACTGGATCTGGAGCCCGTTGACGGGGCGCGCAAGGCAGCGCGCGAATACCAGGATCAACCCCACCTGAGTCGTCGTGCCTTTCTGCGATTCGGCGGCGCCCAGGCGGTGACCCAGGCGGCCGATTGGGTCGTACCGGGTCTCAGCCCGGATGAGGCGGATACGGAGGTGCTGCCTTTTTACCAGAGCCGCGTGTATCCGCAACGCACGGTCCAGTACCAGGCGGTGCTGGCAAGCCGGGTTGGCCGGGTGCCCTGGCGTGACGGAGCGCCACTGCCCTGGAAGCCACGCTCGGTCAACGCGTTGTGCAGTGGCTGTCTGGTCTGTGGGGAACGCTGTCCGACGGGTGCCCTGCAAGCCAGCGAGAGCGGTCAGGCACAGCAGCTGAGCTTCGACCCGCTGCTCTGCAGCGACTGTCTGCTGTGCGAGCGCATCTGTCCCGAAGGGGCGATGGCATCGCGTTCCGCGCTCACCCAGAATGAGCTGGAGATGGGTCGTTCGCTGTTGTTCCACCGCCGGCAACGGCCCTGCGGTCGTTGCGGTACCCCCTTCGTGCCGGAGGGGCCGACGGAGGAGAACTGCCGGGTTTGTGGTAACGAACAGGAGCTGGATGACGAGTGGCTCGACATGCTGTCCGGCTAGAGCCGCTTGGTTTCCCGGATAGTGTGAGTTGTTCCCCACCCATCACGTGGAGTAGGAGGCGGTTGGCGGGAGTAATTGCGGTGATGATTCTGTTTTTGGCTGTATTCGCCTGGTGGTCAATGTTGCCGCGAACACCTCGGGAGTTGTTTCTGGCGCGTTGCTCCAGTTGCCACGAATTGCGAATTGCGCGCCTATGCGAATTTGAACCGGCGTTGCGGCCAGCCATTGTTGAAGTGATGCGCCGTGAACACGGCGCCGACCAGGTAATCAGTGACGAGGAAGCGCTGGCTATCCGGGACTACCTGAAGGAAAGCCTTATATGTCCATGAATAATTCAAACCCATTGCTGCCAGATCCAGATATTGAGGAACGGGTGCTGGCGGCCTTGTGTCGGATCAGTATCAGTGACGGCGGTCCGGATGTGGTGACAGCCGGCCAGGTGTATGACGTGGTGGCCACGGGCGGCGCGGTACGGGTGCTGCTCGACCCGGCGCATCTTTCCGGGGATCTGCAGGAGGCGCTGGCCGAGGCGATCATGCCGCTGGTGGAGTCCCTGCCGGGGGTCGAGCGTGCCGTGGTCAAACCGCGTCCGCGCTCCATCGCACAACGCGACTCCCTGCCGGGCATTCGCCATGTGGTGGCGGTGCACAGTGGCAAGGGTGGGGTGGGCAAATCGACCCTCACGGTCAATCTGGCCGTGGCGCTGGCGCAGCAGGGTTATGCCGTGGGTTTGCTGGACGCGGATGTCTACGGCCCCTCGGCACCGACCCTGCTGGGGGTGAGCGGACGTGCCGAGACCACGGCCAAGGGTGACCGGATCGAGCCCCGGGAGGCGTTCGGCGTGCGCATGATGTCGCTCGGACTGCTGCTGCCCGCGGAGCAGGCGCTGATCTGGCGCGGTTCCCTGATCGATCAGGGGCTGCCGCAGCTGTTTCACGATGTTGCCTGGGGCGAGCTGGATATCCTGCTGGTGGATCTGCCGCCGGGGACCTCAGATGTGCATATCGCGGTGGCACAGAGCGTAGCGCTATCCGGAGTGATCACGGTGACCTCTCCCGGCCAGGTGGCGATCGACGACGTGCAACGCGGGCTGGAGATGTTCGCCGACCTGGCGGTCCCGTGCCTGGGGCTGGTGGAGAACATGGCAGGGGTCTCCTGTCGCAGTTGTGGCCATGTGGGCGCGCTGTTCGGGGCGGGCGGAGCGATGGAGCTCGCCGAGCTGACCGGTCTGCCACTGCTGGCCACTCTGCCGTTCATGCCGCGGGTGGCCGTGGGCTCGGACGACGGTGTGCCGGTAGCGCGGGAACAGGGCGGCGTAGGGGCGCCGTTTCATAAATTGGCCGGACAGATTGCCGCCGGCCTGAAACTGGAACAAACGCTGGAGGTAGTGGTATGAGCCGGTTGCCCGCATTCCCGATCCCGGTACGGATCAACCCGGCGCGGACCGGGCCGGCATCCGCCGAGGAAACCTCGGCCTGGTATGCCGAACCCCAGGTGGCGGTCGCCGGGATCGAGGATATTGTCCTGGTCGCCAGTGGCAAGGGCGGGGTGGGCAAATCCACCGTCACCGTCAACCTGGCCTGTGCTTTGGCCCGGGCTGGCAAGCGTGTCGGCATCCTCGACGCCGACCTCTACGGCCCGTCGATCACCCGTATGATGGGTACCGACCGGGCGCTTCCGGTCGATGACGAGGGGCGCACCCTGCCGGTGGAGAATCACGGCGTCTGGACGGTGTCGGTGGGCAATGTGCTGCCGCCCGAGGCGGCGCTGGTGTGGAAGGGGCCGCTGGTAACCCAGGCACTGACCCAGATGTTCCACGATATCGCCTGGCCAGAGCTGGACATCCTGCTGGTGGACCTGCCGCCGGGTACCGGCGATGTGCCGCTGACCATCCTGGAACAGATCCCCGTCAGCGGGGCGCTGCTGGTGACCACGCCGCAGAAACTCTCGATCGTCGATGCCGCCCGCGGCATCGCCCTGTTCCATGATCTCGATATCCCGGTGTTCGGCCTGGTGGAGAACATGAGCAGCTATATCTGCCCCTGCTGCGGCGAGGCGCAGGCGTTGTTTCCGGACGGCACGGCGGCGTCCCTGGCGCGGCGCAAATCGGTGAGGTTTCTCGGTGACATCCCGCTCGATCCGGAAGGACAGCTACTCGCCGACGGCGGCACACCGCTGGTGGTGAGCCGCCCGCAGGGGGCGGTTGCGCAACATTTTGTCGCTGTCGCGGCGGAGGTGGTGAGTGCGGTCGAGCGGGAGCGCGCCTTCCGGGCGCGGGACAGCGATGAGCAACTGCGCGCCGAGCACGAGGCCTTCTGGGAAAATTTGCTGGGTGATTGATCGAGGTGAGGTTATGAGCGAAGAGACCAAACTGTTTGTACAGTACCGGCCTGAAAACGCAGATTCGGAACCGGAGACGCCCGCCTGGTTGAGCGGTGCCGACGCGCTGGTGATGGACCCCTGTGGCTGCACTCCGGAGCGCTTTGCCGAACTGCCGGTGGAGACGGCCCTGTTACTGGGCGGCGATCCAGAACGGGACGCGGGCTGGTTGGAAGTCAGCCGCTGCTACTGGGTCTGCGCGGAGGGGCTGGAGGAGACCGCCCGCCGGCGCGAACGCTGGCCGGGGCTCAACTGGGTGCCGCAACTGACGGTGTACAAGGTGGCCACCAGCTACCGTTTCTCCGGCCCCGCGATCGGCGAGGGGTTCTCCTTCTACATGCCGGACACCGCGGCGATCCAGGGTTGGCGGGTGACCGACGCGGACCGTTCGCTGGCCGAGGCGATCACCCGCGCCACCGAACTGGGGTTCGCCAGCCTCTGGCTCCATTCCGAGCAGGCCGAGACCCGCGGCAAGGGACTGGACCTGGAGATGCTGGAGAAGGCCCGTGGCGGTCCGCTGGCGATCTGGATCTCCGGCGGCGCTGTGGAGCGGCGCCACCTGGGCAACCTGGCCAGGGCGGGCGGCGCGGCGGCGGTAGTGGTGGCCGATACGCTGGCGCGGGAGGCGGGCGTGGCGCGCCTCAGGCAGGCATTGATAGCGTCGGTTCCCCTGCGGGATTATCCGATTCATATTGCATCCAGGGAAGCCGAAGCAGGACATTTGTGAGACTGGAGCCTAGCGCCCGGACAAGAATCGTTCCGTGGTTCAGGGGCGGCAGAATGCGGGAACGTAAACTTGTGCGGGTCCTTACCCTGATCAGCATCCTGCTTGCGCTGCTGGGCTCGGGCGATGCGTCGGCGCGCTGGCCGAACGTGAGTGCACAACAGTTGCTGGCCTGGTTGAATGATGTCGACCCGCCGCTGATTCTGGATGTGCGCGGGCGTGCCGACTACCGCGCCGGTACCATCGCCGGGGCGCTGGATGGCGGCGTGGAGCCGCGTGGTTATCTGGCGGACGGCAGTGGCGGACGCCTGGTGCTGTTATTACCGGCGTGGGCTGACGAGCGGCTCATCGACGCCTGGTTTGCGCGGCTCACCGATGCCGGCCATCGGGTGTGGATACTGCAGGGTGGCCTGCCGGCCTGGATTGCGGCCGGCGGTGTGACGGAAGTACCGGACTTCAGCTATATCCGGCCCGGCAGCGTCCCGTTCCTGATTCCCCGGGGGCTGTGCGAGGGGGGCGAACCGTCCCAGATTTTCGAATGAAATGGTTGCTCGTCTGGCTGTGCATGCTGCCCCTGTCGGCCCAGGGTGGGCCGGCGTATCCGCACGACCCGGGGCAGCCCTGTGCCGATTGCCATGCCCGGCAGCAGCGCGAGTTTCAGCAGAGCCGTATGGCCGTGGCGGCCCACACTGCGACCTTCCTCGACGAATGGCGGCAACAAGGGGAGCCGGCGACCTGTCTCGACTGCCACGCGCCCACCGGTGCGGCGGGGGTGGCCTGCACCGATTGTCACGGCACGGCCGGGCACCCCTATGCGCGGGTGTCGGTACCGGCGGTCTGTGCCCGTTGCCACGATGCACCCGGCGAGATCACCCTGCGCAGCTACCGCAACGGGCCGGCGGCGCGGCGCGGCGAGGCCTGCCCGGACTGTCACCTGCCTGAAGCGGGCAGCCACGATTTTCGCGGACCGGCCCGGCCCGGTTTTCTTCGGGGCATCGCCACGCTGGGCGTCAGCATCCGGCGTGATATTGGGGGGGACACCGCGCTGTTGCGCATCCGCCATCGGGCCGGCCATGCCCTGCCGGGGGGGACCACCGGCCGTGCGGTCTGGCTTCTGGTGGATCAGCACGATGCGTCAGGCGGGGTGGTGGCCGAGCGTCAATACCGCTTCGGATGGCTGCACTCCCCAACGACCGGATGGCGGGAGAACAGCCTGCCGCCGGGCATTGGCAAAGTGGTCGAGGTGCCGCTGCATACGGCCGCCCGGCAGATTCGTGTTAAGCTGATTTATCGCTTCCGGGCGGGAGCGCTGGAGCTGGTCGATCCCGAGCAGGTGGTACTGGTTGAGCAGGCACGCTCAGTGTCATCCGGGTTGGAGTGGGCACAATGACGGATGGGTTGAGGGGTAACGACATGACTCATCAAACAGTCGGTGCGTCGCCTTGTGGGGGGCGCGACACCGGATTGCCGGACGGTGTCGTAACATGACCGTTCCGCGGACAACCGTCCAGGGGCTCCTGCTGATCGCCTGCCTGCTGCTGGCGGGAAACGCGATGGCCGAAGCGTCGAAAACCTACCGTATCGGCCTGACGGCGGTGATCCTCACCGACCAGACTTCATTCCTTAAAGCGTGGCGGGATTATCTCTCCGACCGGCTACAACGCCCGGTGCAGTTTGTGCAGCGCCAGACCTATCAGGAGGTGACGGACCTGCTGTTGAGCGGGGACCTGGATGCGGCCTGGACCTGTGGCTACCCCTATGTACGTCATCGGGATCAGCTGAAATTGCTCGGTGTCCCCCTGTTCGATGGACAGCCGTTGTATCGTGCTTATCTGATCGTTCCTGTCGGGGATACCTCGACCCGGGGAATGGGCGATCTCAAGCACAAGGTGTTCGCCTATTCCGACCCGGATTCCAATTCCGGTTATCTCTATCCGCAGGTCAATCTGATCGGGGAAGGGATCGATCCGCGCCACTTCTTCTCCAAGAGCTTCTTCACCTGGGCGCATCGGGATGTGGTCAAGGCGGTGGCCGATGGGGTGGCGCAAGGTGGCTCGGTGGACGGCTATGTGTGGGAGACGCTGTCCCTGCATGAACCGGCGTTGACAGCCGGCACCCGCGTGGTGACCCAGTCACCGCTGTTCGGTTTTCCTCCGCTGGTGGTGCGCAAGGATATCGATCCGCAACATTTTTACGCCCTGAGAAACGCCCTGCTGAACATGGCATCCGACAGCGAGGGGAGGCGGCTGTTGCGACAGCTGAATCTCGACGGCTTCAGCGAGGGTGAGGATGCCCTGTTCGACGGCGTCGCCGCGTCGGTGCGGATACTGGAGGGGGCGGAATGAAAATCGGCGATATTAGCTACCGACTGAAGGTGCCCCTGATGTTCACCCTGGTGATCCTCATCACCGCCAGTGTGGTGACACTGGCACTCACCTGGCGCGCCTACGAGGAGTTGCGCGAAGAGGTGTTCAACAACGCGGTGGAGATCGGCAGCGTGTTGTCCAATAGCCTGCCCAACGCCATGCTGCACGACGACCTGTGGGGGGCCTACCGGTTGGTCCAGGCGGCCGAGGGCTGGTCTGGGGAGACTTCCAGCCGGCTGCTGGTGGTGCTCGACCGGGATGGACGCATCTATGTCTCCAACAGTCCCAAGGAGCTGGCGGTGACCACACCGCTGCGGGTGCACAGCGCGGAGCTGGCGCGGGTCGAGGCGGAAGTGTTGCGGCTGACCGGCGATCTGAACCCGCGCCCCTACGAGTATCCCAATGACCGGCGCCTCTATGTGATTCTGCCGATGCTGAGTGATGGTGTCGCTATGGGTACCCTGGTGATCGGCTACGACCGGGCCTTGTTTTGGCCCCGATTTACCGCCATTGTCGAACGGGTGGTGATTTCCGCCCTGCTGGTGACGGTACTGCTGCTGCCGCTGGGTTGGTACCTGGGCAATCGAATGGTAAAGCCACTGGGTCACCTGGCCCGCTGCATGTCCAAGGTGGGACGTGGCAGTAGCGAGGAGATCGTCTGCGACCTGCGTCAGGGCAAGGACGAGATCGGTCAGCTGGGCATCAGTTTTCAGCAGATGCTCGGGGAACTGGACGAGAAGGAGCGCCTGGAGTCCGGTATGCTGGCCTCGGAACGGCTCGCCGCGGTGGGTCGTCTGGCTGCGGGCGTGGCCCACGAGATCAACAACCCGCTGGGGGGCATGCTCAATGCGCTTAACACCTTCCGGCGCTACAGCGAGACCGACGACCTCGGCCGGGAGACCTTCGATCTGGTAGAGCGCGGCCTGCAGCAGATCCGCGAAACCGTCTCCGCGCTGCTGGTGGAGGCCAATCCACGCAGCCACAGTCTGAGTCCCACGGATATCAATGATGTGCGCATGCTGCTATTGGCGGATGTCAGCCGCAAACAGATCAACCTGGTGTGGCATAATCGGTTGAATAACGAGATCGCGTTACCCTCGACACCGATTCGCCAAGTGCTGATCAATCTGTCGCTGAACGCGGTGCAGGCCTCGCCCGACGGCGGTTCGGTACACTGCTCGGTGGAGAGTCGGCAGGGACTGCTGCATATCCGCGTGATCAATGAGGGACCGAACATCTCCCGGGAGAGCCTGCTGAGCCTGTTCGAACCCTTCTCGGAGAACGCCACCGGCAACGGTCTGGGTCTTTGGGTGACCTATCAGTTGGTGCATCAACTGGAGGGCAATATTGAGGTAAAATCCCGGGATGGTAAGACGCAATTCGCCGTGGAACTGCCGATAAAGGAGCCGCAATGACCGAGTCTCCGCGCCTGTGCCTTGTTGAAGATGACGCCATCATGCGCGCCTCCCTGTGTCAGCGCTTCAAACTCGAGAGCATCGATTGTGACTGTTTTATTCATGCCGGCGAAGCCGTGGACGCGCTGGGGCGGCGCGATTACGCGGCGCTGATCAGCGATATCCGCCTTCCGGACTTGAGCGGCGAGGAGCTCTACGCCCGTCTTCTCGAATCCGGTCAGTTGCCGCCGCCGACCATTTTTATCACCGGCTACGGGACCATCGACCAGGCGGTACGCCTGCTCAAGCTGGGTGCCAGCGACTACATCACCAAGCCCTTTGACCTCGACGACCTGCTGCTCAAGCTGCGCGAGGTGTCGCCCTCGCTATTCGAGGATATGCATGAGGGGAGCGCCGAGTTGGGCGTATCCCCGATAATGCGCCAGCTCAAAAACACCCTGGACCGCCTGGCGGCGCACCGGGTCGATCTGCTGATCACCGGCGAATCCGGCGTCGGCAAGGAGTACGCGGCACGCTATTTTGCTGGGCGCTGCGACCAGGGCTCCGGGCAGCCGTTCATCGCCATCAACTGTGCCGCGCTGCCGGAGGATCTGCTGGAGGCCGAGCTGTTCGGCCACGTCAGAGGGGCCTTTACCGGCGCCACCAAGAGCCGCCGCGGGATGTTCGAGCAGGCCAGTGGCGGGGTGCTGTTTCTCGACGAGGTGGGAGAGACCTCGCCCCGCATGCAGGCCAAGTTGCTGCGAACCATACAGGAACGGGTGGTGCAGCCGATCGGCAGCGAGGAACATATCCCGGTAGATGTGCGCCTGGTGTATGCCACCAACCGGGATCTGAAGGCGATGGTGGATCGCGGGGAGTTTCGCGAGGATCTCTATTTCAGGATCAACGTGGCGCACGTGCACATCCCGCCCCTGCGCGAGCGCAAAGAGGACATCCTCTGGCTGACCCATCGGATCGTGGAGGACTATTTCCATGAACACAAGGTGCGGCGCCTGATCCTGCCGTTGACCGAGCGCTACCTGGAGGCTCAGCCCTGGCCCGGCAACCTGCGCGAATTGGCCAACGCGGTGGAACGTGCTTGCATCCTCTCGCCCCAGGAGGTACTCGGTCCCAGGGAGTTCGGCGCCTCCGGGGAGGAGCCGCTGCTTTCGGCCGGGCAGCTCTCGTTGAAGGAAGCCATGGAGCATTACGAGGCGCGACTGCTGCGGGAGACCCTGGAGCACCATGAATGGCGCATCGTCGAAACCGCGCAGAGTCTTGGCATCAGCCGCAAGAACCTATGGGAGAAGATGAAGCGCCACGGAATATCGCAAAAGGATTAGGGTGTCCCACTTGGCCATCGGGCAGAAACGGTTGTTCTAGGGCCAGATATGTTTGTTATGCATCCAAAACGCAATAGAGCCGCACGCCCTCCTCGATATTTCTGACCTTGAGCCGTGGCAACAGCACCGCCTGCACCGGAAAGCGGGTTTTGTGATGATTTGGGCGATAGCGCTCGCCATAGGCTATGCCGGTAATCTTCAGCTGCTTTTTACGGTGCCGTTCATCCAGGTCATCCACCTCCTCCAGCGAGTGGGTGACGAACCGTTTGAACACCCAGCCGTTGTCCATCTGGAACAGCAGTTCCGAGAGCAGGCCGACCACGGTGGTGGGGATATCGAAACCGTACCAGCTGATCGGGATCTCCTCGCGCTCCTCGACCGATTCCTGATCCCACATGAACAGGCAGAGGGCGGTGGCGGCCGCGTTGAACATCTCGTTGTGATCGCGGGCGATCACTTCCAGGCCCACACCGCCCCTGGGGTCCTCGCTGAAGTTGTAACTTGCCATGCCGTTCGCTCTGGTCGTGACCTGATAATCTCTCAGGCTTTCTTATATCAGGTCACGACCGTTGCATAAACGGCTTGTTCACCGTCCTAATGCCTCGATGATCGCTCGTGCCTGCGGGTAACCGTGCCGCGCGGCCTGTTGCCACCAGTAGCGAGCCCTGTCCGGGTCCTTTTCCAGATATTTGCCGGTGTCGTAGAAACGGCCCAGGTCGGCGCAGGCGGAGGCGTGCCCCTGGCTCGCCGCCCGTTCGATCCACTCGATGCCCTCGGCGATGTTGGGTTCCACCCCCCGCCCGGATAGCAGCATCTCGCCAAGGCTGTGCTGGGCATGCGCCTCGCCCTGACCGGAAGCTCCGACGCCTTGATCCAGTGGATCAAGGAAGTTGCTGAACGCCCCGAAGGGGCAGGAAATCCTGTGTTTGGCGTGGAATGAACGAAGTGAATGGCGCGCCCGACAGGATTCGAACCTGTGACCCCTGCCTTCGGAGGGCAGTACTCTATCCAACTGAGCTACGGGCGCTGAAGAGGGCGTATCTTACCCTTAGGTATCCCGCACGTCTATCCCACACCTCGGTTTCCCGGGCTGGTATCCCGGGTGGGCAGTCGATCTTTTTGGCGGTTGTCGCTATACTGCGCGCTGTTATTTCCGGGGCGGGCCGATGCATGACGCCAGACGCCCATCCCTATGATCCCGATGTATGAGGAGTGAGATTGTGAGCCCTAAAGCTGTTTCCCTTATTAAATGTATGACTCTGGCGGGTGTGACTGCGTTGGTGGTGAGCACTCCGTTGATGGCGCAAGAGCGTGCCGAGGTGATCGAGCGTATCAAGCCTGTGGGTCAAGTCACTGTCGAGGGGCAGGCGCCATCCATGGCCGCTTCTGCTGCCGCGCCAACATCAGCGTCGGTGGCACCTGCTCCTGCTGCAACACCTGCTCCGGCGGTTCCGGCTACACCAGCTCCGGCACCGGCAGCAGCACCGGCCGCCGACCCCGGTGCCGCACTGTTCGCGGCTAAGGGCTGTACCGGTTGTCATGGTGCCGGGGGCAAGGCGCCGATTATGCCCGCTTACCCCAAGGTGGCAGCGCTTCCCGAGCAGTACATCCTGAATCAGCTGAAGGATATCAAGAGCGGTGCCCGCGACAATGGGCAGTCGGCTGTGATGAAGGGGATAATGGCTGCGGTATCCGAGGAGGATATGAAGGTGCTTGCCGGCTGGCTGAGTAAACAGCCGCGTTGAGTAGTGCCGATTAAAGGATTGAATAGGGCGTGCCACGGCACGCCCTTTTTGATTGTATCGGGTGTTTAGCTTGTAGGTTTGGTTAGCGGCGCACTGGCACGGGACGTCCAGACCACAATAATGCCTGGGCGCTGAGTAACCCAACGCATCCGCCGTCAAACGCTGGGTATGCGTTCCCACGCAGAGCGTGGGAACGAGGCGGGAACCGAAATTGCGCCTGTGAACCCCAGCTAAATCCCTTTTGGTTGCGGTGAGGGGTTCGTTCCTTGCCCCACAACCCGCGAGTTCACGGGCACCTTACGGACGCCGGGTCCAACGGCCTGCTATCCACCCAGTAGGGAGCGCATGCTGGCCAGGTGGGCATTGCCTCGAACTTGCTTTTCCTCTTTGGATAGCGGCTCGCCCTGGCGCCCCTCCCATTTTAGGTCGGTTTCCGGTAGCTCGGCCAGAAAGCGGCTCGGCTCGCAGGCGATAATCTCGCCGAAGCGTTTGCGTTTCTCGGCAAAACTGATGGTCAGGGTGCGTTGGGCGCGGGTGATGCCGACGTAGGCCAGGCGCCGCTCCTCCTCGATGTTGTCCTCTTCGATGCTGCTCTTGTGCGGCAACAGCTCTTCCTCCATCCCCACCAGGAAGACATGGGGAAACTCCAATCCCTTGGAGGCATGCAGGGTCATCAGGTGTACTTGGTCGTTGCCGCTCTCGTCATCCTGGCGCTCCAGGATATCCTGAAGGGCCAGGTGGCTGACCATCTCGGCCAGGCTTTCACCCACCCGGTCGCCCTTGTGCAACTGGTCGAGCCATTGCACCAGCTCCAGGACATTTTCCCAGCGTCGCTCGGCCACCTTGTCACTGGATGCTTTTTCATACAGCCAATCTTCGTACTGCAGTTCCCGCAACATATCGCGTACCGTCTCAACCGGATGGTCGTTCTCTGCTCGTTGTTGGAATAGCCGGATCCAGCCGGCGAATTCCTGCAGCCGCTCAAGCGGCCGGGCCGACAGGTGCTGTTCCAACCCCAGTTCTTCGCAGGCGGCCAGCAGGCTGACATCACGTTCGGTGGCGTAGTTGCCAAGCCGCTCCAGGGTACTGGCGCCAATCTCGCGCCGCGGGGTGTTGACGATACGCAGGAAGGCAGCGTCGTCGTCCGGGTTGGCCAGCAACCGCAGGTAAGCCATTACGTCCTTGATCTCGGCGCGGCTGAAAAACGAGGTACCGCCACTGAGGAAATAGGGGATGTTGTGCTGGCGCAGAGCGGACTCGAACAGTTTCGCTTGATGGTTGCCGCGGTAAAGGATGGCGTAATCGCCGTGTGCGGCACCGGAGGTGAATTTGTGATGGATGATCTCCGACACCACTTTTTCCGCCTCGTGCAGTTCGTTCTTGCAACTCATGACGCGGATCGGCTCACCCGGTCCCAGGTCGCACCACAGTTTCTTCTCGAATACGTGTGGGTTGTTGGCGATCAGGGTGTTGGCCGCTTTGAGGATGCGGCCCGAGGAGCGGTAGTTTTGCTCCAGCTTGACCACCTTGAGGCGGGGGAAATCCTCTTTCAGGCGGATCAGGTTCTCCGGCCGGGCACCGCGCCAGGCGTAGATCGACTGGTCATCGTCGCCTACCACGGTGAGGGATTGGCGCACCCCCACCAGTTGCCGGACCAACTCGTATTGGCTCAGGTTGGTGTCCTGATATTCGTCCACCAGCAGGTGGCGAATGCGGTTTTGCCACTGCTCCAGTGCTTCGGGGGACTCCCGAAACAGGCGTACCGGCAGCAGAATCAAGTCATCGAAGTCGACAGCGTTGAAGGCGCGCAGCGAGCGCTGGTAGTGGGCATAGAGCAGCGCCGAACGCTGGTCCAGATCGTTCTCGGCCTGGGCCAGGGCTTGCTCCGGAGTGAGCATGTCATTCTTCCACTCGGAGATGCGCCACTGGTAGCTGTTAGCCACTTCGTCATCTCCCTTGTCTTTACGTAACAGCTCCTTGAGCAGGCTCTCGGCGTCCTGGGCATCGAAAATGCTGAAGCCGGATTTCAATCCCAGCAGCTTGTACTCGCGCCGAATGATATTCAGTCCCAGGGTGTGGAAGGTGGAGATGCTCAGTCCCTGGCTTTTTTTCCCCTTCAACAGCGCGGATACCCGCTCTTTCATCTCCCGTGCGGCCTTGTTGGTAAAGGTAACGGCCGTGATGTGACGCGGCTGCAGACCGATGGTTTCGATCAGGTAGGCGATTTTGCGGGTGATGACCCGCGTTTTTCCCGAGCCTGCGCCGGCCAGCACCAACAGCGGGCTATCGATATGTCGTGCAGCTTCTTGCTGACTGGGGTTGAGGTCAGACATCGTTCATTCTGGGTCCGCGAAAAAGTTACCGCCTGTATTCGATGCTACGGAATGGTTGATTCGCAGTCCCTAAACAGAAAACAGGTTAGAATCTAATAATTCGTGTGGAAGGCGCTGGCAGGTCACTGTCGGTATTATGCGGAAAAGATGAAGGATAGACCAGATGGCGAAGAATAAAGATTACTGCGAGCGGCCACAACAGAGCCAACTTCCTCGGGAATCCTGGAAGGTGTTCCAGATTATGGCGGAGTTCGTCGAGGGTTTTGAGAAGCTGTCGGGCATCTGGCCGGCGGTCAGTATTTTCGGTTCGGCGCGTGCCGACAGAGAGAGCGAGTCATACCGGAAGGCGGAGCAGATCGCCTACCTGCTGTCTGAGAGTGGCTTTGCCGTCGTCAGCGGGGGTGGTCCCGGCATAATGGAAGCCGCCAACAAAGGTGGACATCGGGGGCGGGCGCCCAGTGTAGGACTCAATATCGAATTGCCGAAGGAGCAGGTACCCAATCCCTACCAGGATCTCTCGCTCCATTTCAAACACTTCTTTTCCCGCAAGGTGATGTTTGTGAAATACGCCTCGGCCTACGTGGTGATGCCGGGCGGGTTCGGTACCCTGGATGAGTTTGCCGAGATCCTGACCCTGATTCAGACCGGCAAAACGCGACACATTCCGATTATTCTGGTCGATGGGCAGTTCTGGGGCGGGTTGCTGGACTGGATGCGCAATACCATGTGTGCGGTCGGCACCATTTCCCCCAAGGATCTGGAGCTGGTGCAGCTCTGTGAAGAGCCCCAGCAAGTGGTGGATGCAATCTTTGCACATTATGAAACGCGTGGTTTTGAACCCTCGTTTGCGGAGCAGGAAATCCTCCTGGAACTGTAATATGATTCCACTTCAGGTCGATTTGGCCGGCTGTTTCAGCAACGGTTTAAGCAAATTACGGCGGTGCCGCTAAAATTTATAGAGGGAACTATTCCCGTACGGACATCACCTAACGAATATCGATGAAAGGTAGGTGTTTGAACCCCGATCTCAGAAATGGTGGGCAGTTTTTGATATTTGTACGATAGGTAGCCCGGAATAAGGAAAAGAGAAGAAGATGAAGAACAGATTGCTGGCCCTATTGCTTCTGCTGACGGCACCGTTACCACTCTTCGCTGAGGAGTCGGCTGCACAGCCACAGCCGCCGGATCTTCCGCCCAAGGTGGAAAGCGGTGAGGTACTGGAACCGGATGTGACCATTGTCGAGAGCGATAAAGGTACCACTGAGGAGTACCGCATCAACGGTCGACTCTATATGGTGAAGATCACCCCGATTGCCGGCCCCGCCTATTACCTGCTGGATACCAACGGCGATGGTGTGCTGGATGTACGTGAAGAAGCGCGCCCGGGGAACAACTCCATCCCCCAGTGGGTGCTGTTTAGCTGGTGACCACTCGCTGACGGTTCGACGTTGGCCTATCAAGTTTCGCCCCGGATACTTGTCATCAAACTGTAATGTTGCGACAGTGTAATAATCACTTCACACATTAGGCTGATAGCCATCACAGAAGGCAGAGTGAGTTAAGTATGGCGACAAAGATCCTGGTCGTTGAAGACGAATCCGCAGTACGCGAGATGATCCAGTTCGTACTCGAACAATCCGGTTACGATGTGGTCGGGGCGGAGAGCGTGGATGAAGCCAAGGCGAGTATGGCCGATGCACCGCCCGACCTGATTCTCATGGACTGGATGTTGCCGGGTGTCAGCGGGGTGGAATACACCCGTGAACTGAAACAGGATCCGGTGACGCGCGACATCCCGATCATTATGCTCACCGCCCGGGGGGAAGAGGATGACAAGGTGCGCGGTCTGGAGTGTGGGGCCGAGGATTATGTCACCAAACCCTTTTCCCCCAAGGAGCTGGCCGCCCGCATCAAGGTGATTCTGCGCCGGGTGGCGCCGCATGCCACCGAAGAGGCGGTGCAGGCGGGCGAGATGCGGCTCGATCCGGTCTCCTACCGGGTCACCATGGGCGATCGTCCCATCGAACTGGGACCCACCGAGTTCAAACTGCTGCATTTCTTCATGACTCACCGGGAAAAAGTCTACAGCCGCTCCCGCCTGCTGGATAAGGTGTGGGGGACCAATGTTTACATCGAAGAGCGCACCGTGGACGTGCATATCCGTCGCCTGCGCCAAGCCCTGGAACCCTTTGAAATGGATGGCCTGATCCAGACCGTCCGTGGCGCCGGCTATCGATTCTCGGAGCAGGTCGCTGCTCGATGAGCCTGGACCAGGCGTGGCGGAGTGAGCTGGTCGGTGTCGGTTTTATCGCCCTGCTGCTCATCCCCCTCGGCCTGGGAACCGGTTACCTAATCCCCATCCTTTGGGCCGGTCTGACCCTCTATCTGGGTTGGCATCTCTATCAGCTTTATCGCTTTACCCGCTGGATCAGCAAGCCCAAGAGTCATCCGCGCCCCCATCCGTTCGGTATCTGGCGCCCCCTGATGTTACGGGTCGATGAACTGTCCGGGCGAGGACAGAAGCGCAAACGCAAGCTCAGTCGCATGCTTAGTGGATTTCTCGAATCCACCGGCGCCCTGCCCGATGCCACCGTGGTGTTGAACGATGAAGGTCGGCTTGATTGGTGGAACAGCGTGGCGGCCGATTTTCTGGGGCTGGACCGCAAGCGACACAAAGGGGCGCTGATCGATGACTTGATCTCCGATCCGGTGTTTTTGAGTTATCTGCATGCCGGTCATTACAGTCGTCCACTGCAGATGCCGGCTCCGGTGAATGCCAATATCAGTCTTGAGGTTCGCATTGTTCCCTATGGTAAAGGTAAGCGCTTACTTCAGGCACGAGACATTACCCGACTACACCAACTGGAGATCGTACGACGCGATTTCGTGGCCAATGTATCGCATGAGATACGTACGCCATTGACGGTGGTGCACGGCTATGTGGAGAGCATGCTGGAGAGTAGTGAAACGTTCCTGGGGCCCTGGAAGCGGATATTGGGACAGATGCAGGTCCAGACGTTGCGCATGCAACGCATAGTGGAAGATCTGCTGTTGCTGTCACGCTTAGAGACCCGGCGCAGCAGCGAGGGGGAGGGCGTGGTCGGGGTCAACGCTTTGTTACGCGGCATTGTGGATGGAGCGCGTCAGTTGAGTGGCGACAAGCAGCACCGGATCACCCTGGATGCCGATGAGCGGCTGCGGTTGGTGGGTAACGGTCATGAGCTGGAAAGCGCCTTTGCCAACCTGGTCTATAACGCCGTGCGCTATACCCCGGCGGGGGGAGATATCCGTATTCGCTGGTGGTTGTCTGGCGGTGGTCCCTGTTTTTCGGTGACCGACAGCGGTATCGGCATCGCTCCTGAGCACATTCCGCGCCTGACCGAGCGCTTCTACCGGGTAGACGTGGGGCGTTCCCGGGAGAGTGGGGGCACCGGCCTCGGTTTGGCGATCGTCAAACATGTGCTGTCGCGGCACGATGGAACACTGCGGGTGGAGAGCGAACCGGGAAAGGGGAGTGTTTTCACCTGCCGTTTCCCTCATGCCCGGGTCGCTTCCTGACATGCTTCGAGAGGGGGGCACCTATGATAGCGAAAGGTTCAATGTAGGGGCCTCTGTGGTTGCCCGGATGGTCGCCAAGATATGCTAAGCACAGCGAGCCGCGCCAACCGTGCTTTCCACCGACCCGTCGCACTGTCATAAATCTGTAACATTACACCAAGATTCCTGTAACAAAAGATCCCGATAATTTCTCCAGGTTGAAAACAGCAATTACTCAATGACCTGGAGGTCCTAGTGATCAACAATCGTATTATTCTGGCTGCTGCTCTGACTGCTGCGGCCGTTTCCAATGTTAACGCCGCTTCCCGCGACTATATCTCTATCGTCGGTTCCTCAACGGTTTATCCGTTTGCCACCGTGGTAGCAGAAACTTTCGGTAAAACCACCCACTTCAAAACCCCGAAGATTGAATCCACCGGTTCCGGCGGCGGTCTGAAACTGTTTTGCGCCGGTGTCGGCGTGGAGCACCCGGATATCACCAATGCCTCGCGTCGTATCAAGAGCTCCGAGATCGAGCGCTGCGCCAGTAACGGTGTGACCGATATCGTCGAAGTGAAGATTGGCTACGACGGTATTGTCATCGCCAACTCCAAGTCGGCTCCGCAGATGAATCTGACACGTCGCGACCTGTTTCTGGCACTGGCCAAGAAGGTGCCGAATGTGAAGGGTAGCGGTGAACTGATCGACAACCCCTATAAGAGCTGGAACGAGGTCAATGCGTCCCTGCCGAATACCGCCATTGAAGTCCTCGGTCCTCCCCCTACCTCCGGTACCCGTGATGCCTTCGTTGAGTTGGCCATGGAGGGGGGTTGTAAAACCTTCGACTTCATCAAGGCGATGAAGAAGAAAGACAAAAAAGCTTACAAGGGCATCTGTCACACCATCCGTGAAGATGGCGCCTATATCGAGGCGGGTGAGAACGATAACCTGATCGTACAAAAACTGGAGAGCAATCCGAAAGCGGTAGGTATCTTCGGTTTCAGCTTCCTGGATCAGAATGCCGATAAGATCCAGGGCTCCATCGTCGACAAGGTAGCCCCGACCTTTGAAGCCATTGCCGATGGCAGCTATCCGGTTTCCCGTCCGCTCTACTTCTACGTGAAGAAGGCGCACGTCGGCAAGATCCCCGGTATCGAAGAGTATCTGGCTGAATTTACCAGCGCCAAGGCGTGGGGTGAAGAGGGCTATCTGGTGGATAAGGGGATGATTCCGATGCCGAACCAGGAGCGCAGCAAGTTTGCCGCTGACGTGAAGGGGCTGACGGTACTCAGGCTGACTCAGTAATTTTACGTTGATGCAAATCGTTGTTCTTGAACGGAACAGCGCCTAGCAACCAGGCCCTCTCCCGGAATACGGGGGAGGGCATTGCCGTTCATGAGCCAGACCCCGTTGTTGTTGAAGTATTATGTCTAACACCCTACTCATTCTGATACTGCTGGTCCTGATGGCGTTAGCCTATCGGTTGGGCGTGCAACGCTCCCAGCGGCTGGTCGGTGGTCCGGGCGGTGTGCGTAATCTCCATTCGCTGCCCTCTTACTACGGTTTCTTTACCGCTCTTTGGTGTGGATTGCCGGCGCTATTGGTGCTGTTTCTCTGGGTTTCGCTGCAAACGGGGGTGATCCGGGATCTGGTGATTTCGGACCTGCCGGACGCGGTGCGTACACTGCCACCCGCGCAGTTGGGCCTGGTTATCAACGATATTCAGAATCTCGCCCAGGGCAATATCGTTTCGGCTGAGGTCAGTCCGGCGATGGAACAGGCGGCGGCCCATTACACACGCCTGCAGCAGACCAGTTACGCGGCTTCGGTGGTGGTGGTGTTGAGCCTGGCACTGGCTGGCTTGTCCCTGGGCTGGCGCTTGATCTCTCCCCAGTATCGAGCGCGCAACCGGGTGGAAACGGTTATCAAGTGGCTGTTGGTCGGTTGCTCAACCATCGCCATCTTTACCACCCTGGGCATTGTGCTCTCGGTGTTGTTCGAGGCGATCCGTTTTTTCGACACTGTTCCCCTCGCTGATTTTCTGTTCGGCCTGGAGTGGAGTCCGCAGATGGCAATCCGGGCGGATCAGGTCGGTTCGTCGGGCGCCTTCGGCGTCATCCCGCTGTTTGTCGGTACCCTGCTGATTGCTCTGATCGCCATGCTGGTGGCAGTGCCGATCGGCTTGATGTCTGCCATCTATCTATCCGAGTATGCCGGTCTCCATTTTCGTGCTTATGCCAAACCGTTGCTGGAGATCCTGGCCGGCATTCCGACCGTGGTGTATGGCTTTTTCGCGGCCCTCACCGTCGCCCCGTTTATCCGCGACAACGGCGCCTTGCTCGGCCTGGATGTCTCGTCCGAGAGTGCGCTGGCGGCCGGGTTGGTGATGGGCATCATGATTATCCCGTTTATCTCGTCCCTCTCCGACGACGTGATCAATGCCGTCCCCCAGACCATGCGGGATGCCTCCCTGGGGATCGGTGCCACCCATTCCGAAACCGTGCGTAAGGTGATCTTGCCGGCTGCGCTACCCGGTATTGTCGGCGGCATCCTGTTGGCGGTCTCCCGGGCGATCGGTGAAACCATGATCGTGGTGATGGCGGCCGGGTTGTCAGCCAATTTGACCGCCAATCCGTTGCAGAGCGTGACCACGGTGACGGTGCAGATTGTCACCCTGTTGGTGGGTGACCAGGAGTTTGACAGTCCCAAGACCCTGGCCGCATTCGCCCTGGGTCTGCTGCTGTTCCTGGTTACCCTGGTCCTGAATGTGGTTGCCCTTCATGTAGTAAGGAAGTATCGGGAAGCGTATGAATAAGCCTGTAGTCGATCAGACCCGCACCATTGATCGGGTCAATGCCACACTCAAACAGCGCTATAACCGGGAGCGGCGCTTCCGTCGTTTTGGATTGGGCGCCGTTGTCCTGGGTCTGCTATTCGTCTGTCTGATGTTCCTGAACATCGTTACCCACGGTTATAGCGCCTTTCTGCAGAGCCGTGTCTTGCTGGATATCGAATTCAGCCCCCAGGTCATCGATCCTTCCGCCGCACGCGATCCGGCCACCCTCTCTTCCGCCGACTATGCCGCACTGGTGAAAGCGTCGTTACGGGCGCGCTTTCCAGGCGTCAAGGGGCGAAGCGAAAAGCGTGAGCTGTACGGCATGATCAGTACCGGGGCGCCGTTGGCGTTGCGTGAACGGGTGTTGGCGAATCCGGATCTGATCGGTACCCGGCAGTCTATCTGGCTGCCGGCTGACGACGATATCGATATGTTGGTCAAAGGGCATATCGACCGAAAAGTGCCCGAGGCGCAGCGGCGTATCAAAAATCGCGTCCTCGCTTGGGTAGAACAGCTGGAAGCCGACGGTGCGATTGATACCTTTTTTAATTTGACCTTTCTGACCGGCGGCGACTCGCGGGAACCGGAGCTGGCCGGTATCGGCGGCGCCATCATGGGTTCGCTCTACACCTTGATCGTCACCTTGTTGCTGTCGTTCCCGATCGGCGTGGCGGCGGCGGTCTATCTGGAAGAGTTCGCCCCGCGTAATCGCTGGACCGATCTGGTTGAGGTCAATATCAATAATCTGGCCGCGGTGCCTTCCATTGTTTTCGGTCTGCTGGGCCTGGCGGTGTTCATCAATTTCTTCGGTTTGCCGCGTTCCGCCCCTCTGGTGGGCGGCATGGTGCTGACCTTGATGACCCTGCCCACCATCATTATCGCCAGCCGTGCCGCACTGAAAGCGGTACCGCCTTCGATCCGCGAAGCGGCTTTAGGGGTAGGGGCCTCGCGCATGCAGACGGTGTTCCATCACGTGTTACCGCTCTCCATGCCCGGCATGCTGACCGGCACCATCATCGGTATGGCTCAGGCGCTGGGTGAAACCGCGCCGTTGCTGATGATCGGCATGGTGGCCTTCATTGTGGACATTCCCGGCAGTGCGCTGGATCCGGCCACGGTACTACCGGTACAGATTTTCCTCTGGGCTGACAGTCCGGAGCGGGCATTCATGGAGAAGACGTCGGCGGCCATTATGGTGTTGTTGGGCTTTCTGATCCTGATGAATGTGATTGCCGTAATTCTTCGTAAACGTTTTGAACGCCGTTGGTAGCCGATGCGGCCGTTGGGATAACTATCCGTTGACCCGTTGAACAGACAGAGTAGATAGCTGAATGCAGAATAGGAGTGATCAAATGCTAAGTGTAACCTCAGATACCATGGGTGCCGTCACCGTCCCGGCGGGTGTGATTACCGCCGGATTCAGCCCGGTTGTCGATGATGCGCGGGCGATCCGTGGCACAGTGGGGGATATTAGCGCCGCCGACCCGCGTATGACCGCGCGCCATGTCAACGTCTATTACGGCGATAAGCTGGCGATCAATAACGTCAGCCTGGATATCGGCAAAAACGAAGTGATCGCCATGATCGGTCCGTCCGGTTGCGGCAAGTCGACCTTCCTGCGTTGCCTGAATCGGATGAACGATACCATCGATATCTGCCGGGTTGAGGGTGAAATCAAACTGGATGACCAGGACATCTATGACAGCAGTCTGGACGTGGTGCCCCTGCGTGCCCAGGTCGGCATGGTGTTTCAGAAGCCCAATCCATTTCCGAAATCGATCTATGACAACGTGGCCTACGGCCCGCGTATCCATGGATTGACCAGTAGCAAAAGTGAACTGGATGAGATTGTCGAGCAATCGCTGTTGAAAGCGGGACTATGGGATGAGGTGAAGGATCGCCTGGAAGAGGTCGGTACCGGTCTGTCAGGCGGCCAGCAGCAGCGTCTCTGTATCGCCCGCACCATCGCCGTGGCGCCGGAAGTCATCCTTATGGATGAGCCCTGCTCGGCGCTCGATCCCATTGCGACCGCGCGGGTGGAAGAGTTGATCGATGAATTGCGGGAGCAGTACACCATTGCCATCGTTACCCACTCCATGCAGCAGGCGGCACGTGTCTCGCAACGTACCGCGTATTTTCATCTGGGCGAATTGGTCGAGGTGGGCAAGACCGATGATATTTTCACCAATCCCCGTCATCGCCTGACGGAAGATTATATTACTGGAAGGTTCGGGTAAGGTATGAATGAGATGACCGACGGCCATATCGTCAGCAGTTATAACAAGGATCTCAACCATCTGCACCAGCTGGTGATCCAGATCAAAGATCTGGCCTGTAAGCAGGTGCAGGAAGCGGTACAGTCGCTGGAGGATGAAAACGTTGAGTTAGCCAGCGCGGTGATCGTCAGCGATCGTGAGATCGATGCCCTGGATATCAAAGCGGATGAAGAGATTATCCGTCTGATAGCGAAGCGACAGCCAATGGCCCGCGATCTGCGTGAGATCATGACGGTAGCGAAAATCGTGGGAGATCTGGAGCGCATCGGCGATCAGGCACGCCGCTTGGCGCGCCTGACCATCCGTTTTTATGACGGGGATGTGCCGCCTCCCAATAGTCACCTGCTGGATGATTTGAGTAAGATGGGGGCGTTCGTCAATCTGATGGTCGAGGATGCGGTGGCCGCTTTTGACGATCTGGATCTGAATTTGGCGCTGGATGTGATTCGTCGTGACGATGTGGTGTCGGATGATTTCCGTTCGGCGTTGCGGCGCCTTTCCACCTTTATTATGGAAGACTCACGCAGCGTCGGCCATATGGTGGATGTGGTGCTGGGGCTGCGCGCCCTGGAGCGTATCGGTGGGCACGCCAAGAATATTGGGCGTTATGTGGTCTTCCTGGTCAAGGGGAAAGATGTCCGCCACAAAACCATTGAAGCGGTAGAAGCTGAAATCACCTCCACACTGAAATAATCCTGCCTCGGCTTGGGGTATTACGATTTCCCCACTCTCCTCCGTCTGGCTCGGTCAGTTTTTACTGGCATAGCGGTTCAATGCCGTTACACTTGGGTTGAACAGTCCTATCCAGCGGAGGAGAGAACCTTGAACAACGCAATACGTATCCACCAATATGGCGGCCCCGAAGTCCTGAACCTGGAACCGGTCGAGATCGGTGCGCCAGCGGCCGGTGAAGTTCGGGTTCGGCATACTGCCATCGGCCTTAACTTCATCGATGTCTACCAACGCACCGGACTCTATCCGCTGGGCGATTTCCCCCAAACTTTGGGCATGGAAGCGGCGGGCGTGATTGAGACAGTCGGTTCTGACGTAGCCGATTTTGCGGTGGGCGATAGGGTGGCCTATGCCATGTCGTTGGGCGCTTACTGCAATGAGCGGCTGATGGGCGTGGAGAAACTGGTCAAGTTACCGGATGGGATCGAGGACCGGACGGCCGCCGCCATGATGCTGCAGGGCATGACTGCGCGCTATCTGCTGAAAAGTTCCTACCCGGTGCAGGCTGGCGACAGTATCCTGGTAATGGCCGCCGCGGGCGGTGTCGGCACCCTGCTGTGTCAATGGGCCCGACATCTGGGGGTGACGGTAATCGGCTGTGTGGGCAGCCCTGAGAAGGCACAGTTGGCGCAGCAGAACGGCTGCCATCACACCATTCTCTATAAAGAGGAGGATGTAGCGGCCCGGGTGCGTGAAATCACCGGTGGGGAAGGGGTCGCGGCGGCGTATGATTCGGTCGGGCAAGCGACCCTGATGGCGTCGCTGGATTCGCTGCGTCCCACCGGTACCTTCGTCAGCTATGGAAACGCCTCCGGTCCCATCAGCGATTTCAATGTCGGTGTGCTGGCGCAGAAAGGCTCGCTCTATCTGCAGCGCCCCACGTTGGCTACCTATATCCGCAATCGGGAATTGTTGAATCAGTGTGCCGGTGACTTGTTTGACGTGGTGCAGTCCGGAGCCGTTAAAGTGCGGATCGGCCAGACTTACCCGTTGGCAGAAGTTGCCCAGGCGCACCGAGATCTGGAAGCGAGAAAAACCACCGGTGCGACGGTACTATTGCCGTAGCGCCCATGCTTCCGCCGGATGGCGGATAGCTTGGCTCCTGTGCGGCGGTAGGGTCAGGATAGGCACAAGGGTCAGCCCCGACGGATAGGACGGTGGATTCAACGTCGGGACAACCCCCCTGTGGTTGCCCGGTTGGTGTACGCTGATGCCGGCGCCCATCCTCATGATTTCGGTAGGCTACGGCGCAGTATCAGGTATCCTAGCAAGCCGGACGCCAATGAGCCGACAATAATACCGAGACGGTCATCGAAGATGAGATTGATATCGGTCTCTTCAAACGCCAGCGAGCCGATAAACAGACTCATGGTGAAGCCGATGCCGCAGAGCGCCGCGGTCCCGTAAAGCGACAGCCAGGAGATCCCCTGAGGCAGGCGCGTCAGACTCATCTTGATCGCCAACCAGCAAAAGCCGAACACCCCCAACTGTTTGCCGATGAACAGACCCAGCGCGATACCGACCGGTACCGGATGTAGCATCTGTGCAAGGCCGATACCGGAGAAATTGATGCCGGCATTGGCGAAAGCGAAGATCGGTAGAATCCAGAATGCCACCACGGAATGCAGATCATGCTCCATCTCCTTAAGCGGAGAGTGTTGCGGATGACTTTTTGATTTCATGGGGATAAACATGGCGAGTATCACGCCGGCCAAGGTGGCGTGTACACCGGATTTCAACATCGCCGCCCACATAACCACGCCGACCAGCAGATACAAGCTCTTTGATTCCACCTGACGTCTGTTAAACAGCAGCAGTAGAGGAATGCAGCAGGCTACCACCAGCAGTGAAAACAGGGATATTTTAGCCGTATAGAAGAGGGCGATGATCAGGATGGCGCCGATGTCATCGAAGATCGCCAGTGACGTCAGAAAAATCTTGATCGAGTTGGGAACGCGTGATCCGAGCAGTGTCAGTACCCCCAGCGCAAAGGCGATATCGGTTGCGGCCGGTATCGCCCAGCCTGATCGGGTGACGTCGTCACCCAGGTTGAAGAAGGTGTAGATGGCCGCGGGTATGGCCATACCGCCGAGGGCGCCGATGCCCGGCAGGATAATGTTGCGCCGATCGGCCAGTTCGCCATCAATCAGCTCGCGCTTCAACTCCAGTCCCACAAGGAAAAAGAAGACCGCCATTAAGCCGTCGTTGATCCACAACAGTAGTGGTTTGGCGATTTCAAATGCGCCGATGCGGATGGCCACAGGCGTATCAAGGATGAGTGAATAATAGGTTTGCAGTGGGGTATTGGCGCAAAGCATCGCGAAAACGGCTGCACACATGAGGATGATGCCACTGGCAGATTCGAGTTTAAAGAATCCGGAGATGAAGGTTTCTTGTGGTTGACTCATACATTACCTGTTATTTGCTGCCAATCCTTGAAGGTCCATTGTTCAGTAAACTGTATCGCAATGACACCGGTTATTCAGCTTACGACAATTTTTTACACAATTCCGCATCGCCTTCATTCAGGAGCGGTGCCTGGCCTGTTGAGTGGGAGGGTGTGTCGATAGACACGGGTCACGGGGCTGTCAGAAACAGCGCTCGTGACCCGTTGTGAGTGGATAAGGGGTCGAGGTTATGCCGTTTTTCTGGAAAACAGCTTTTTGATCAGTACGCCGGCACCCACCAGAATAATGACGCCGAACTTCTTTAGAAATATCAATCCTGCTGCCAGCAAGCCTGTTTTGGCGATCACTTTCCCCGCGACCAGTGCGCCAATGCCGTAGGCGGCCACTTTATCCAGGCTGGGATCGAAATCGCTGTAACGGGAGCCGGTATCAAAATTGGCCATGGTCAGTACCGAACCCAGTTGGGATTCAATCATTTCCCGCTGGTCCATGCCGGCGATGAAGTTGAGTACCAGTACGCCCTTTCTACCGAGTATCCGTATGTTGTAATTTAGGGTGTGGAGCGCTTCGTCGCCGAATTTCAGTTCCTTTGCCCAGTGCAGCTTGTGTGATGATTTGTCATAGTAGGGTGTGGCGGCCCAGCCGATCAGCTCGATGGATTCATAGCCTTGTCTGATACGCGCCTTATTCTCTTCCCGGGTTGATTCCTGCATCTGTTGCAACAGTTCTTGGTAGTCGATATTGTCCGCATCCTCATCGGAGACATAGCCATCCTCTTCGTAGCTGATGGTTACGGCCCAGGAGTCGCCATCAAAGGGTGACGAAGCCGAGGGCAGGAGCATGCCGAGTGTCTCCTTGCCGGCGCCGGGTGGGTTGTTCCACACATCCACCAGAATTTTTTCTGCATCGTCGGGATTTAAATAATAGAAATCGTCAGGGACCTGTAGGCTAGCCACTTTGTTGGGGAGTTGGATATTTCCCTGCTTTCTGTCCAACGATTGCCAGAGATTCTTTGCCCAACTCAGATATTGTTCCTGCTCTGCCGACAGTGTCTCTTCCTTACTGAAAGCGGTACCGGTGAATAAAATCAACAGACAGGAAAGGGCGATGGTGATGGCTCGCATGGGTCACTCCTTGACGAGGTCGGGATTGATGGGATGGGGATAGATTCTGCTTTATTCTCTGTTACCCATCCAGATTGTTTAACTGTACGGTGGTATGGCCGCGGTAATGGCGGTTGCACCTACTTGTCTCAGGTTATCAAAGATCGCTTGTTTAAAATAGGGTATTTATCCGTCAGCTTTCCCGAGGGCGGCGCTTCTGTTTTCTTGCCGCACGTTTGGCGGCTTTTTCGGCTTGAATGCGAGCGGTCTCTGCGTATTCCCGCTCCATCATTTCCGGTGTCTCCAGCGTAATGCGGCCCAGGTGGCCGGCGCGCAGTTCGGTAAGCAGCAGCTTGCTGGCCTTTTCCATGTCAATCTGGCCACCGCCACGCAGGCAGCCGCGCTTTCTGCCAATCTGTTCCAGCAGCTCTTGTTCGGTCTCCGGAAGCGGCTCGAGTCGGTAGCGGTTTTTCAAGTTGTCGGGATAGGCGGCGAGCAGATATTCGGCGGCAAAATGGGCAACGTCATCATTTTGCATGGCGGTCTCCTTGATGGCGCCGGTAGCGGCAAGCCGATAGCCGCTGTTGCGATTCTCGATATTAGGCCAAAGTACCCCCGGGGTATCTGAAAGGGTGATGCCATCACCCAGGTTGATACGCTGCTGTGCCTTGGTGATGGCCGGTTCGTTGCCGGTCTTGGCGATGATACGGTTTGCCAGGATATTGATCAGGGTGGATTTTCCGACATTCGGGATGCCCACAATCATGGCATGAATCCCCTTCAGACTCTTTGCCTTGGCCGGAAACAGGCGTCGGCAGAGTTCCGGGATCTGCTTCAGGGTGGTTGGCTGTTGGCAACTGATGGCCAGGCTTTTCACACCCTGTTCCTGCTCCAGATAGTGTTGCCAGCGTTCCGTCTGAACCGGATCAGCCAGGTCGCTCTTGTTCAGTACCTTGATGCAGGGTTTATCGCCGCGCAGGGTGGAGAGCATCGGATTGGTGCTGCTGGATGGGATGCGTGCGTCCAGGACCTCGATGATGACATCGACATGGGGCAGCGTCTCTCTGATCTGCTTGCTGGCCTTGTGCATGTGGCCCGGATACCACTGAATCTGCATGTTGGTTACCTGTTGCCGTGAGTGCGAACTTTTTCAGACACGCTTTGGCGGGGCAGTATACCGGAGTTTGGCAGCGAAGGTGGATGGTCCATTGGCTGGGCGGGATTAAGCGGGGTGATGTGGGAGCGTCATTCGGGGCTAGGGCATCGACCGCCGCCACAGGCTCTAGCCCCACTTTGTGGGGCGATTGCTAACAAAACCTGACACTTCGATGCGCCGGTTTTCTCCGTCAATCAATCGCGCTCCAACAGTCGTTCCGGAGTGAAGCCGAGAATAAATGCACCCCAGTGCTTGCCGTTGATATAGAGCGGCAACGACAGGTCGTTCAAGACTTCGCCGGTGTCGCGAATATAGGTTTGTAGCAGGAACGGTTCGGTATTGGCCGCACGGCGGACTTCGGCACGGTTGTTGTTGTAGATCTTAAGGTGGCGGCTGTTAGGGTTATCGATTTCGAAGTTGCCGGTCATCGGTTTGGAAAGGTGGCTGTGATGTGCCGGCAGGTATCCGTTTTTATCTACCGGTACCGCATAAATGAATTCCGGTCGCGCCTTGATATAACTATCGATCATCGGCTGTATGATCTTTTCGTAAGCCGATACGTAAGGCACTGTATATTTCTGTGGGTTGGTATTTGGGACAGGTTGGTAGTTGGTGTCAAACAGGTTGACGCCGCTGCCGGCCAACTCATTGAGCGCCTGCTGGATCTGGTTGGCCCAGTCCCGGGCGGTCAGGATCATGTTCTCGAATCCGCCGCGACCGATGATGAAGCGTGACAGCAGCTCCTGGGTTTGCTCGGTAGCGACTTCCAGCTCATCGGAATAGGTCTGCGATTCATCCATGTCGGCCTTGATGCTCTTACTCAGCTCGGCGATTTCACTGACGTTGCGATGGGACTCCTTGTTGGTAATGGAGAGTTCTTCGATAGCGGCGCTGATCTCGATGAGCTGGGAGTTGACAGAATCGAAATCGCTGACCATCTTGCGGAATTGGGAAGCGGTGTCGCCGATCACCGTCTGGGTATTGCTGGTGTAGCTCTGGATCTCCTGGGTGCCCTTTTTGGTGCTCTCCACCAGTTGCGACATTTCACTGATATTTTTACTGATTTCGCCGGTAGCACTGTTGACCTTGTGTGACAGGTTACGGACTTCATCCGCCACCACGGCAAACCCGCGTCCATTTTCACCGGCCCGTGCCGCTTCGATGGCGGCGTTCAGCGCCAGCAGGTTGGTCTGGTCGGAGAACTCTTGCACCATGGTGAGTATGGTGCGGATATTTTCCGAATTTTTGCTTAGCAGGTTGACGGTGTCATTGAATCCGTCCAGCAATTTGCCGACAGCCGCTACTTGCTCCGTCACGGTATTCAGGCGCTCCGATGAGGCATTGGCCTCTTCGAGGTTGGCGCTATTCTGTTCTGAGATGGTGTTGGTGTGACGGGCTATTTCATCGATGGCACGGGTCGCTTCGCTGCTGGATTGGAAGACCTGGGTCGCGTTCACTTCCTGCTGATCCACCCGGGCATGGGCGGAGTGGATCATCTTGTCCAACTTGGTGGAGCCCAGTGCGACACTGACGGTACGACGTCGGGTTTTGTCGATAATATTGCGCAGATTTTCGGCAAACTGGTTGTAGCTGTTTGCCATCTCGGCAATTTCATCCTGTGTGGTGATCGGCAGGGTGGCCGATATATCGCCGTCCTTTTCAGTGATGCCGCGCAGGATATCGGTAATACCCTGTATCGGGTGCAGAAACAGGTGACGCATATAGAACATGATGCCGATGGAGGCGATCACACTCAGTAGGGTGACGGCGCCAATCATCATCAGGTGGTTATCGAGTTGCAACATGAGCTGTTTGGTGGTGGCGGCATCCGGCGTTCCACGCTCGAGCAGGGATCGGCTGCTTTGAATGTGGCTGTACACCAACCCGGCTGTGAGGAGTTGAAACAGCAGCAGGAACCCCACATTACCGACGATCTTACGGGTGAGTGTGAAGAAAAAACTCTTTTCGATCTGGGTATATAGGCTCATGGTTTGTCTCTGACTTGTTATAGTAATTCGGTTCTTTCCTAGTCCTGGCCCCGCATTGCTAAACAGCTTCCTTAACAAGAGGCCGTCCGTATACGCTTCCCGCTACCGACCCTCTGCGCCTCATGTTCATTGAGGTTGTCGGGCGCATGAACTAATACTTTAATTGATGCGACCATTAAACCAATCTTTCGGTTTGGGATCGACTGATGGAATTGTCCATGAGAGTGGTGCGCCTGCTAGGGAGATTTTAGCCGGTATATCCGGCTTGATTGACTATACTTTAGACCTAAGAGGTACAGTTCTGGGAAAAAAGAAGAATGGTGGTCATCTCGGTCCCCATTGATCCGCGTGACCCAGTTGCTTGTGCACGTTAAAAAGCCCGACACAATGGCACGGCATGGCATGAATGATCCTTTCCACAGTCTCCAGCTTGATCCGGGTTCCCGCGCCCTGGGTGTGGCGCTAGGCGAGCGGGATCGCTATACCCACTATCACTCCCGTCGGGTGGCCGGTATTTCACGGCTGATCGGCTTGGCCTGCGACCTGGGGCTGGCCGAGCTTGCCGCACTGGAACTGAGCGCGTTTTTTCACGATATCGGAAAAATAGGCATCCCGGATCATATCCTGCTAAAGCCGGATGGTTTTACTGAAGAGGAGATGGCGGTGATGAAGCATCATCCCGTCAAAGGAGAGGGGATTGTCAAGGAGCTTGGGCTGGAGGACGGTGATTTGGTGGCGCGTGTGGTGCGGCACCACCATGAGCATTTTGATGGAGGGGGTTATCCGGACGGGCTTCAGGGCGAGGCGATACCGGTACTCTCCCGTATCATTTCCGTGGCTGACAGTTATGACGCCATGACCAAGACCCGCCCGTATCATGATGCCCGCCCCAAGACGGAGGCGCTGGATATCATGTTTAGCGAAGCGGGATCAAAGTTGGATCCCTATCTGGTGCACAAGATTCAACATTTGGCTGAAGTTGGGTAGCGGTATTATTGATCGCGTAGGGCGATACGGTTGCGGCCGGCCGCCTTCGCCTCATAGAGCGCTTCATCGGCCAATCGCAGCAAGGTGGTGATGGTATCCGCGGGTAAACGCTTTTCATCCGTTGTGGCGACGCCGATGGTTACGCGTAGCTGAAAGGGTTTGCCCTGTTTCGGTATCGGGTTGGTACAAACTGCCTCCTTAAGGCGTGTCGCCGTGAGCAGTGCGGTTTCTGTGTCGCAGTCGGGCAGCAGAATAACAAACTCATCCCCGCCAAAACGCGCAATGATATCGGTACGACGCAGGCCCAACCGACACACAGAGACCAGATGGCAGAGTGCGGCGTCACCAGCAGAGTGACCGTGGCTGTCGTTGATCTCCTTGAAGTGGTCGACGTCTATCATCATCAGTGCGACCGGTGAACGGTTACGCTGGGCACGGGAGAGTTCCCGTTCGGCCAGTTGGAAGAAGTGACGCCGGTTGGCGACCCCGGTAAGGGCGTCTGTCGTGGCCATCTCCTCCATCTGCGCCAGTGATTCGTTGAGCCGGTCATCTGCCCAGATAAAACGCTTTCCGACCAGGAGTCGGGCGCGGAGCTCAGCCGGACTGGCCGGTTTGGTTAAGAAATCGTGGGCTCCCTGTTCAAGCGCGTAGACCAGGGAGGCTTCATCTGTTTTGCTGGTGAGCAGAATGGTGTAGATGAGCGGACCGTCTGTTCGATTTTGCAGGTCCTGACAGATTTCTACGCCGCTCATTTTAGGCATCACCCAATCGATAATGGCGATACGTGGTGGCTCAGGTTGGTTGAGAATTTCCCAGGCGCTATCGCCGCTGTCCGCCTCTACGGTTTCGTATTCCCATCCCTGCACCATCCGGGTTAGCAGAGTGCGTGGGATGCGCTCATCGTCGGCGATGAGTACCCGCATCGGTCTGACTGTTTCCGATAAGGATTCCACGCTCATGGTGTCTGTACCGTTTGTAGTGGGGTGCCTTGCCACACCTTGTTGCGTAACGTTTGGCAGAGTCGCTCCAGGGCCGATTTGACGGAATCATGGTACATCCGGGTCTCGGACAGATCGCCCTGGCGTGCGGCTTGTTCCATACGTTGAGTTAGTTGTCGCAGTTCGATGCCCCCCACGCTGGCGGCGATGCCGGTCAGGGCATGGATCCGTTCCGCCAGTTTGTCGATGTCGCCCCTCTCCAGCGCCTGGTTAATCTCCTGCATGCGTTGTGGGGCATCCGTCAGGGCCATGTCGATGATCTCTTCGATTAAGGTGATATCACCTCCAGTGGCGGAGCGTAGGTGATCGGCATCCAGTATGGAAGCGATCTCCTGTGGTAGGTCGGACAGTCCGTGACGGACGTCGGGAGCTTTATCCGCCGGGAGATAGCGTGTCATGAGGGTGGCGACTGCGTGCCGGGTGACCGGTTTCTGCAGGTAGTCGGTCATGCCGGCATTGAGGCAACGCGCCCGATCCCCCTCCATGGCGAGAGCGGTCATAGCGACGATCGGTGTCTGTTGGTTGACGCCTTCAACGGTACGTAGCAGGCGCGTGGTCTCTAAGCCGTCCAGAATCGGCATGGTAATGTCCATAAAGATAATGTCGTAGCGCTGCTTGTCTGCCAATTGCAGAGCGACTTGACCATTTTCCGCTAAATCCACTTCGCAGCCCAAACGTTCAAGCACGGTACGCGCCACCTTTTGGTTGACTCTGTTGTCCTCGACCAGCAGCACCTGCGCATGGAAGTGCCAGGTGTGGCGTGCGATTGCCGAGGTTTTCGGTGTGGGTGGTATCAGTTTTTCGTCCACCGTTTCCAGTGGCAGTGTCAATTTGAATTGCGAGCCGCGTCCCTCGCAGCTTTCCACTTCCAGTGAGCCGCCCATCAGATCGGCCAAATGTCGGCTGATGGCGAGACCGAGCCCGGTACCGCCAAAACGGCGGGTCACGGACGCATCGGCCTGGGTAAATTTCTCAAATACCCCTTTCAGGCGGTCGGCGGGTATACCGATGCCGGTATCTTGGATGGTGCAGGTCACCGGACCGGACGGATCTGGCTGGGCGACCCGCAAGCGGATAAACCCTCGCTCGGTAAATTTCACTGCGTTGCCGACCAGGTTGGTCAATATCTGGCGTATGCGCACCGGGTCACCGCGAAAGGCGCGCGGCATATCAGTGGCGTACTCCAGGTCCAGGGATAGATTTTTCGCCTCGGCTTGCTGGTGAAAGAGCATGACCACCTGTTCGGCGATGATCTCCAGGTTGAAGGGCTGCCACTGCAGGTCGAGCTTTCCCGCTTCGATTTTGGAAAAGTCCAGCACATCCCCCAGGATTGTCAGCAAGGCACCGGCGGAGCTGTCGATGGTTTCAAGGTAGGTGCGTTGCTGGTTGGAGAGTGGTGTGTCGCTGAGTAGGTCGACCATACCGATGACGCCGTTCATCGGCGTGCGAATTTCATGCGACATATTGGCCAGGAAGTCACTTTTCGCCTGTGCTGCCGCTTCGGCATCCTCTTTGGCCTTCAGCAGCTCCCGGGTGCGTGCTTTGATGCGGTCTTCCAGGTCGGTGTTGAAGGTTTCCAATTGATGCGCATGCTCCACGAGTTCACGCTGCTTGCGCGTCAGCTCTTCGGTCATGCTGTTAAAGGTATCGGCAATTTCGCCCAGCTCATCGCTGGATTTTACCTCCGCCCTGACGCTGAGATTACCCTGCTGGATCTGATCCATGGTGGTCCTCAGGCGTCCGATGGGGTGGAGCAGCACGCGTCGAATCACCAGCATGAGGATGACGATAATCAGGATATCGAGTACCACCACCTGAATCGCTATGCTACGAACCGAGTTACCGAGGCTGGTTTGCATCTCGCTGGTGGTGAGGTAGATGCCGACACGGCCGATCTCTTTGGGGCTGGTGGTACCGCCGATGCCGGACTTGATGATCCGGGCTTCGACATACAGGTTGTCTTGCGGCGGTGGGCCTTCCAGTCGCTCGACGATTTCACCCTGCGGGGTTTTCCACAGAGACAGCCAGGGGCGAGGGAGCTCTCCTTCGGCCAATGGCGGCTCGGTGATGCTTACCCCGATGATGGGTCTTTCCCGCATGCCGGCCAAGACGATGCTGCTGCCAGCGCTGCTGTCCATATCCCAAAGCGGTACGCTCAACGCGGCAGCCAGCACCTCAGCACTGCGTTGCCCCTTTTCCAGCAGTTGAGTCTTCATTTTCATCGTCGCCCGGTCTACCTGCAGAATGGCGAAAACGGCCAATGTACAGGTGGTAACCAACACTACGATGAGAATCAGCTTATAGGCCAGGCGGGCGCGAAACCCTTTGTGTTGCTGGAGATTCATTTTGTGGCCGGTTGGTTATGGTCCCAGTGGGGATGGGATATTGAGACCACTCCCTCTTCTATCAGGTTGTCCAGGGTTTGCTGCCACAGGGTCACGACCGCTTTCGGGGTGGTTCGGGAAAAAGCAATATAAAACGCCGTCTTACGCAGCGTCAGGACGGGCTTTACCTGGTCGAGCGAGTAACCGGCTTTTTGGATTACCTGGGGTGCGTATAATGAGCCGGCGGCCCATAGCTGGATGCGGCCTGCCATTAGATTACGCACAGCGGCGTCCGGGGCGCCATGACGATACAGATTGGTAAAACCCTGTTCGGTAAGGAACTGCTCATCGGCATCGTCCTTGTAGGTACCGATACTCTCCGCTTGCCGTGCATCATCGAGTCCGTTCAGCCTGTGCCCGAAATCCTGGCGGGCATAGAGCATGCTGTGGTTCCTGCCGACCGGGCCGGCCCACTGAAACAGCGGTTCGCGTTTTTCACTTCGAACCGTGGAAAAGAGCGCCATATTGGGCATCTCCAGGGTGAGCTTATAGGCCCGGGACCAGGGCATCACCTCAATGGCCTGCGTCATGCCCAGGCGCTGCTTGATCTTGCGTATGATCTCGACAGAGAGTCCCATCAGTTTGCCGTTATCACGGTAGTTCAGAGGGGGTAAATCTTCGGTCAAGAGGTGTAGCTGGTCGAGTGCCGTATGCGTGGTCGCCGACATGGGCGTCTCAGACGGTGGGGTTTGACCGGGTAACCATCGCTCAAAGATGCGTTGAAACGTCCCGTCTCGATGCATGGCGGTCAGCGCCTTTTGCCAACGTTCGACGACTGCGTCGTCGGTCTGCTTCGAGAAAGCGATATAGAGATAGTTGGTTTTTACCACCAATACCGGTTCGATCTTTCTCGGGTCCTCGCCACTTTGCTGCACGACTTGATAGGCGGTCAGGTTGGAGTCAAGCCAAAGATCGACACGCCCTTCCAGCAGCTTGCGGGCACAGCTTACCAGTTTGGGTGAGCTGTCCAGGTTGGTGAAACCCTGTTCTTCCAGAAACTGTTCGCGAGCATCGTCTCGGTAGGTGGCAATACTGCCAACCTGGCGGGCATCATCCAGCGTCTTGAGGGTGATAGTTGAGCCGCGTTTTTTATAGAAAACGTAACTGAAGGGGGCCAGGGGGCCCACCCACTTGAATTGTGTCTCCCGCTCTTCGGTTCGGGTGGTAGAGAACAGGACGACGTTTGGTTCTTCCTGGGCGGCCCGATAGCCGCGTGCCCAGGGTAGGGACTGGATTTCATCCTGTTGCCCGGTGCGGCGCATGATTTCCCGCACCATTTCCACGGAGAGGCCAGTGAGCCGGCCATTTTCGGTGAAGTTCAGTGGTGGTAACTCTTCGGTCAGTACCCGCAGCGGTTGTGCCGGGGATTGGCCGGCTGTCAGCAACGGCAGCAGTACGGCTGTCCAGTAGAACCACTTTGGAAAACGCATAGCGCATCTCCTCGTGACGGTAACGGATGGCGTGGTGTTTGCCTGTGCCAGTGTTTCTGTACTGCAATAAAGAAATGTGACACGGTCCTCTAAGTGGGTAGCGGTTAAGTGGATCCATTCTTTAGATGATTTCTACACGGGTGGCTCGGGTTTGATGTCGATGGCCCCCACTCCGCCCGCCGTCCCGGCGGGCGGAGTGGGGGCCATCGTGAACGGAGCAGGCTTGGGATGGCACCGCTAATGGGGGTTCTGTGGTACCCTTACCACCTGCAGGATGCAGCCGGCATGCTTGGATGCTGCTTACTGTCATACCTAGCTGAATAAACTGATTATGATTGCATCGAACTTACTGGAACAGATCCCTCTTTTTTCTGATATGACCCGTCAGGAGCTGGAGCAGGTTGCCCGGCATACGGAAGAGCTGACGTGCAACAAAGGGAGTTATCTCTTTCATGAGGGCGACAAGGCGGACCATCTCTATGTGTTGTTGAGCGGGTTGGTGCAGATGACGGCCAAAGGGCCTGAAGGGCAACATACCGTGATAGAGATTCTCTATCCGGGCGATTCATTTATTCTGGCTGCGGTGATTACCCATAAACGGTTTCTGATGTCGGCGGAGGTGGTGAAAAACTCACGCGTGTTGAAGATTCCTGGCGAGGAGTTGATCGAACTGATCCGCCACGGCGGGGATTTCGGACTCACCATGATGGCCACGCTCTCTACCCAATTCCGTTCCATGGTCAGGCAGGTGAAGAATCAACGGTTGCGCACCACCGCGCAACGGGTGGCCGCATTCTTGCTGGATCTGGCCTATGACCAGGGGCGTGGGGAAAACTGCATTACGCTCCCGCATAGTAAAAAGATGTTGGCGGCCCTGCTGGGTATGTCCCAGGAGGGGCTTTCGCGTACTTTCACGGCGCTCCGGGAACAGGGAGTGGTGATCGATCATAAACAGGTCCAGATAGAATCGATGATAAAACTGCGTCGGTTTTGCGGGTTCAGCAACAAACTGGATGCATCGGACCGGGTCAGCCCCAAGGATTAATCATCGCGAATCAGTAAGTTGCCTGATTCGTGTCCGATACAAGCTTTCTTCAAGTCTTATTGTCACAAGCCGCTACCCTTTCAGTTACTGCGATTTCCAACTGTGTACGGTCATGGTCCGATCTCAGGCGGCGGCTTGAGCGATGGTAATTAAATGAATAGAAGTGGTGAACGGATTAGAAGGAGCGGTTTCCCGACACGCTTACAGGCGTTCCTACTGCTGTGTCTGCTTACCTTATCGACCCCGCTACTGGCGGCAGAAAAGTCCCATCAGATCCGCTTAACCGATGAAGAGCGGGCGTGGCTGGCAAATCACCCGGTTATTCGCGTCGGGCCGGATCCCGACTACAAGCCTATCGAATTTTTTACCCCCGATGGCGATTATCAGGGGTTGGCGGCCGACTACCTGAAACTGCTGTCAGAGCGGTTGAAGATTAAATTCCAGATAGTCAGGTCGGATAACTGGGATACCGTGGTTGAACAGGCGAAGCAACGCGATATCGATATGTGGAGTGCCGCCAGCCCTACCCAACAGCGTCTCGAATACATGGATTTTACCCGGCCGCTGGTAACGTTTCCCGCCGTGATCCTGGTGCGTAACGGGGTGGCGCAGGATTTGACGCCGGGTGATTTGCGGGGTCTGAAAGTGGCAGTGGTCTCCGGCTATGCGATCCACGACTATATGCTGGCGAAATATCCCGGTTTGCAGCTGGATCCGACACCGGACGTGCAGACCGCCCTGCGCAAGGTTTCATTCGGTATGGTGGATGCCATGGTCTCTGATCTGGCGACCTCCACTTACTACATGGAACAGGAAGGGATTACCAACCTGCGCATCGCTGGCAATGTCGACTATACCTATCAATTGGCCTTTGCGGTGCGTAATGACTGGTCGCCGTTGCGCGCTATCCTGGACAAGGGATTGGCGGCGCTTGAACCAGATATACATAAGGAGATATTCAGTCGCTGGATCCGCGTGACGCAACAGGGTTGGAAGCCCGACTTGCCGTTTTATCTCTGGTTGTTTCTGTTTTTACTGACCCTGAGCGTGGGCGGTGGCTTTATCTGGAATCGTACCTTAAAGCGGGTAGTCGTGCAGCGCACGCAGCAACTGAATCGGGAGTTGCAGGAGCGAAAAAAAACCGAGGCGGCGCTGGTTATTCGTGATCGCGCCATTGCCGCGGCAAGTAACGGCATTGCGATTGTCGATCCTTCCCGGCCTGACAACCCATTGGTCTATGTGAATGCCGCCTTTCAGCGCATCTCCGGCTATTCGCATGATGACTTGTTGGGACACGGCTGCCCCTTTTTGGATGATGCGCCGGAAAACCGGGAGGCGGTGGCGTTGATTCGCGACGCGATCAATCTGGGTCTGGAGTGTCGTGCCGAACTGTACAGCAAACGCCCGGATGGCAGTTGCTACTGGAATGAGGTTTTTCTCTCCCCGGTACATGACGGGGAAGGGAAACTAATTCATTTTGTCAGTATCAACAACGATATCACCCAGAATAAAAAGAGCCAGGAAGTGGTGAGCGATATCGCCATGGGTGTCTCCGCCGCCACCGGTGAGGATTTTTTCGAACAACTGGTTTCCCACCTCGGTGAAGCACTGGGGGTTAGCTACGTGCTGATTGGTCAACTGGCCAACGGCAGCGAGGAAGAGATTAATACCCTGGCGGTTTGGGCCTTGGGCGAGCGGGCGGAGAATTTTACCTATAGTCTGCATGACACGCCCTGTGGAGGCGCTATCCAGGGCGGCCCCTGTGCGTTCCAAGGGGACTTGCAGACACGCTTTCCGAAAGACCGCTTACTGCAACAAATGGCGGCGGAGAGCTATGTGGGATTACCACTGAAATCTTCCGACGGGCGCGCATTGGGCTTGCTGGCCGCGCTGGATGTAAAGCCGCTGGAAAATACCGGTTACATCATGTCGATGTTGACCATATTTGCCGCACGTGTGTCAGCGGAACTGGAACGACAGCATGCCGATCAGGCGCTTAGAACCAGCGAAGAGCACTACCGGGTACTGTTTGAATCTGCCAACGACGGCATCCTCACCATGGAGGACGGTCTGTTCACCAGTTGCAACCATAAAGTGGAAGAGATCTTCGGTTGCCCAAAGAGTGAAATTATCGGATATAGCCCGATGAAGTTTTCTCCCCCCATGCAACCGAGCGGGGCGGATTCAAGTCGGCTGGCCCAAACCCACATTGCCACCGCCCTGGCGGGTACGCCGCAACTGTTTGAGTGGCTGCATCAACGGCTGGATGGGACCCCGGTTTACACCGAAGTCAGCCTGAACCGGATCTATCACGAAGGATCGATGGTGTTGACGGCCCGGGTTCGTGACATTTCCGAGCGCAAGCTCCGGGAAGAGGAAGTCCGACTGGCCGCCAGTGTGTTCAATGGTACAACCGAAGCGATAGTGATTACGGATGCACGGGGCGTCATTCTCCAGGTGAACAGAGCCTTCAGTGATATCACCGGTTTCACGCCGGAGGAGGCAATAGGCAAAACTCCCCGTATACTGCGATCCAACTACCACAACGATGCCTTCTATCAAACTTTCTGGGATAACTTAACCCGGGCTGGCGGCTGGCAGGGCGAGATTTGGAATCGGCGCAAGAATGGAGAGGCGCACCCTGTCTGGCAAAACATTTCGGCCATTCGCGATGCGGCCGGCGATATCGTTCAGTACATCAGCATCTTTTCCGATATAACCGATAAAAAGCTATCCGAGCAGCGAATCGAACATTTGGCGCATTATGATGTGCTGACCGATTTGCCCAATCGGGTACTGTTTACCGAACGCTGCGAACATGCACTGAGCCGGGCACGGCGGGAAGGACATCAGTTGGTGGTAATGTTTCTGGATCTGGATCGCTTTAAACATATCAATGACAGCTTGGGTCACCCGGTAGGGGATCGACTGTTGCAACAGGTCGCGGACCGTCTGATTAAGCTAATCCGTGAAGAGGATACCGTCGCCAGATTGGGCGGTGATGAGTTTGTGGTGGTGCTGGAAGATGTGACCGATACCCACGTTGTAGCGCCCATCGCCGAAAAATTACTCAAAGCCTTCAATGAACCGTTCAATCTGGATGAGAACCAGCTGCATATCTCTTCCAGCATCGGCATCGCTATCTTCCCGACCGATGGTCAAGATGTGACGACACTGGTACGGAATGCCGATGCAGCGATGTATCGGGCCAAGGAGAGTGGCCGTAACAACTACCAGTTCTATACCCGTGAAATGACGGTATCCGCAAACGAACGGGTGTTACTGGAGAACAGCTTACGCCAGGCCGTCGAACAGCAGCAATTGGTACTGCACTACCACCCGCAGTATGTACTGGACGGCGGTCAACTGGTCGGCTACGAGACATTGGTCAGGTGGCAGCATCCTGAAATGGGGTTGGTTGCACCGGATCGGTTTATCCCGTTGGCGGAAGAGACCGGTGTCATTCTGGCACTTGGAGAATGGGTGCTGAGAAAGGCCTGTTTCCAGGCCAAGGCTTGGTTGGATGCGGGCTACCAATTTGGCAGCGTGGCGGTAAATGTCTCGGGTAGTCAGATTGAACGGGGAAATATTGTCGATCTGGTGAAACAGGTGCTGTGGGAGACCCATTTGCCGGCACATTTACTGGAGCTGGAGATTACGGAGAATTTTATTATTCAGCATGCAGAGCAGGCGATCAGCACTCTGGACGGCTTACGTGATATCGGCGTCTCTCTGGCTATCGACGACTTTGGAACCGGTTATTCTTCACTGAGTTATCTCAAGCGTCTACCCATCAACAAATTGAAGATCGACCGTTCGTTTGTCCATGACATTCCCGACGGGAAGTTTGACACGGCTATTACCCGAGCGGTGATTGCGCTGGGTAAGGGACTGTCGCTACGGGTGATCGCCGAAGGAGTGGAAACTCCGTCGCAAAGAGACTTCCTGTTGGCGGAAGGCTGCCACGAAGCGCAGGGCTTTCTCTATACCGAGCCGCTGCCTGCCGAAGAGTTTGTCGTTAAAATGCGGGCGTCCAGCTCAGCCGGCGCCACTCAAAACGGATAGAGCTCCGGCTCTAGGATATCAGTCGTTACCGAGAATCGGCAGGGCGATACGGAAGGTGGTACCTTGCCCCGCCTCGGTGACATAATTGAGGTCGCCGCCGTGTTTTTTAACGACGATATTGCGCGTGATGGAGAGGCCCTGGCCGGTACCTTTACCCACCTCCTTGGTGGTGAAGAAGGGCTCAAAAATCTTGTCCTGGATTGACGCTGGAATACCGCTGCCGTTGTCGCCGATACGGATGATTACCTGATTCTCCCACTGTTGTGTCTGGATAGTGATGACGCCGGGAGTACCCGGGCCGCGCGCCTCAATGGCATGGGCCGCGTTGACCAGCAGGTTGAGGAACACTTGGTTCAACTCGCCGGGGTTGCATTTAACGTAGGGTAGCGAGTTATCCAGATCGAGCTCGACCTTGGCCAGGTGTTTCCACTCATTGCGTGCGATGGTCAGGGTGTTTTCCAGCATGTGGTTGATATCGACAGTCGCCTTTCCGTTGTCTCCGCCTGGGTGGGTGAACTCTTTCATGGCCAGTACAATACGGGATATTTCGGAGATCCCTTTGATCGACTGGTCGATGGCTGCCGGCACCTCTTCCAGCAAATAATCCAGATCGATTTCCGCTTTATAGCGATCGATCTGCTCACACGCGGCCTGTTGCGCCGGGCTGTCGGTCATCTGCTCAATCTGAGTCAAACAGAGATCCAACAATCCGCGAAAATCCTTTTGTGCGTCATGGAGAAATTTGAGATTGTCCCAGACATATTGGGACGGGGTGTTGATCTCGTGGGCGATACCGCCGGCAAGCTGACCGATCGCTTCCAGTTTTTGTGCCTGATTGAGTTCCCGCTCCAGTGCCGACTGTTGCTCCTGGGCCTGTTTCAGGTTGCTGATGTCGTAGAGCCAGGCAAACAGTGAGGGTTCGTTTTGGTAGGTGGTCGGATTAAGTGAGATCAGCGCCGGAAAGTTGCTGCCGTCACGACGTTTGAATTGGGCTTCAAAATCGTTGACCTGTCCCTCTTGCTGGATCTTCCCAAGTATCTCATTACGCGTTTCGGGATGGGTATAGAGTGTACGGGCCTGTAATCCGATCATTTCACGTACCGGAATCTGGAACATCTCGGCCAGCCGGGTATTGAGAAACGAAAGTTTTCCATCGCTCTGACGGGAGATGCCAAACCCGGCCGGACTGGCTTCGATAACACTTTTGAGGAACGCTTCGTACTGCTCTTTTTCCGTTATATCGGTGTAGGTGGTGACAAATCCACCGCTGGAGAGCGGGCTGCCGTCGATCTGCAGGATGGTGCCGTTGGGTCGCTGGCGTTGGAAACTGTGTGGCTGGAACTGCTTGGCCAAGATTACCCGTTCCTGAACTTGGGTGCCGATATCGCCGGGACCATACTCTCCCCGTTCCGCATTATAACGAAACAGCTCGTCCAGGTTGGTACCCACCTTGATCAAGCCTTTGGGAAAGTCGAGTAATTCGGAAAACCGGTCATTGAAAAATACCAGTGACAGGTTTTCGTCGAATACACTGATGCCCTGAACCAGATGACCGAATGCATCGCGTGCAATTTCGACTAGGTAACTCACATCATCCTGTTTATATTGATCAATTGACGGTGTAGCCACTTGCCTGCTCCAATCAAGTCCTGTTTTGATAATCGGGCACCCTGACCTATGGATTCGCTGTCTATTCGACCGCCGCCTGTTTTTTATGACGGTCTGTTTTAGTGTAGACGGCTACTGTCTGTCTATGGCGGTTATTCGGCATTCCCCTTTAATAAAACAATCTCCCGGGAGTATTCTGTGGACCGATATATCGAGACCAATGGCATCAATTTGCACTATCTTGACCATACCGGAACAGGACCGACCCTGTTGCTGATGCCGGGGTTGACCGCCAATGGCCATGTCTTTGACGGCTTGGTGAGTGCCGGGCTGGTACCGGCGGTCAGGCTGTTGGCGCTGGACTTGCGTGGCCGAGGTTTATCGGACAAACCCGTATCCGGTTATTCGCTGGCGGAGCATGCGGCCGATGTGATTGGGCTACTGGACAAGCTCGGGCTGGATAGTGTCATCCTGGGCGGTCACTCATACGGTGGCTTGCTGGGATTCTATCTGGCGGCACACTATCCTCAGCGGGTAAAGAAATTGGTCGTGATAGATGCGGCCGCCGAGATGCATCCGGATACTCGGCGCCTGATTCAACCGGCTATCGATCGACTGGGTAAACCGATGCCGTCCTGGGAGAGTTACTTGGCGGCGGTGAAGGTGATGCCGTTTTTCTATCACTGGTGGGATCCGGCTATTGAGAGTTATTTTCGCGCTGATGTCCGGACCTTGCCGAATGGAGAGGTGATCTCCCACTCCACCGCAGGTGCTATCACCGAAGCGGTGGAGCATGTGTTGGCCGAGCCCTGGCGCGAGTTGTTGCCGCGGATCAGCCAGCCGACGCTGCTGCTAAACGCCACCGGGGCATACGGTTTGCCGGCTGCGCCTCCGCTGCTGCCTCGCGAGCAGGCGGAAGCGACCGTGGCGGCACTCCAGCAGGGAGTTTATAGGGCGGTGCCCGGGAACCATATCACCATGTTGTATGGCGATGGAGCGGCGCAGATTACCAAAGAAATAGTCAAGTTCGTGGTGAATTAGTCGATAAGCTTCCCAATCCACATCAGATCAGCACCGGAAGCCGCAGCGAGTGTGCCCGTCAGTTTAGGTGGCAGAACCGGGCAAATGGGATTTAACTACCTTTTTTGTGGGTGTTATTTTGATATAAACAGTAGGTTGGCCTGGTCCGATATGAGGGGGATGGGGATAAGCATGAAAGCCAAAAACAATGCGTTAAAAATAGTCTGTCTGATCGCGCTGCTCAGTCTGCCGCTGGCGATATCTCAAGCCTTGGCGGCGGATATGGCATCGCTGGTCAATACCGCCGGTATGCAACGGATGCTGTCACAACGGGTGACCAAGGATTACCTGTTTCTGGGAAGCCAGATCCGTGCTGGAAAAGCTACTCGGCAGTTAAAGGGTAGTGTCGCCCTGATGGTGAATAATCATGAGGTGCTGAAAAAAGAGGTAACCGATTCGCGGGTCCAGGATTTGTTGAAAGAGATCGACCCCTTGATGGAAAAGATGGTCAAGATCACCAAGTCACCCTATGTGAAGTTCAATGGGGCGACGATGCTTGAATTGAGTGGAACTCTGCTGGAGTTGAACCAGGCAGTTGTGAAGGAGCTGGAAGGGAAGCAGGCTGAAAAAGCCGTTGAGGCGGTCAATGTGGCGGGACGCCAGCGCATGTTGTCACAACGTATCGCTATGTTTTATGCCGCCCACCAGGCCGGGTTCAAGAGCGACTCGACCGTGGCGGAGATGAAGCAGGCGGTGGAAGAGTTCGAGGCGGCGCATGCCAGACTGGAAAAGAACAGCCTGAACTCGGATAAGATCAACCGCGAGCTGAAGGGCGTTGAGAACTTGTGGAAGACCATTCGGCACTATTTCACCGAGAGTAGTGAGGCCGGTTTCCCGGTGACCATTTTCGTCACTACCGATGACATCATGAAACGGATGAACACCATTACACTCCTGTACGTCAAAGCCTATTGGGCATCCAAGAAGCAGTAGCCAAACCATTCCCTCCAATGTTCTAGGGAACCTCTGGTTAAGTCAGAGGTTCCCCAGCCATCCCGTTATGTGGCGCGCCAGGCTTACCTCGGTGATCCGCCGTTAGCGCTAATCGTTTCAAATCAACCCACAGCCGATTGCTGACCGCTGTTACAGTAGGTTTTTTGCCCCCGTTTGATAGGTTATGCTTGCCCGGTGGTAAGGATTGGTAAGGATTGGTAAGGGGGATCCGGATGAGATTGGCAGTATATGGCAGTGGTGGGGTCGGCGGATATTTCGGCGGCCGGGTGGCTGACCGCGGCCACCCTGTTGCGTTTATCGCTCGTGGGGCACATCTGCAGGCGATACGGCAGCAGGGTTTGTCCGTTGAAAGCATCAAGGGTGATTTTACCGTCCCCGCGCCGATGGCGACCGATGATCCGGCGGAGATAGGCCCAGTTGATGTGGTACTGGTCTGTGTCAAGAGTTGGCAGGTGCCCGAAGTGGCCCGGGCGATGCGTCCGCTGATCGGGCCGGACACGTTTGTGGTCTCACTGCTAAACGGAGTAGAGGCCCCTGATCAACTCAGTGAGGTGCTTGGCAGGGAGCGCGTGCTAGGCGGTGTAGCAAAAATTTTCAGTTTTATCGAGCGCCCCGGGCTGATTCGCCATATCGGGCATGAGCCGACCCTGATGCTGGGGGAGTTGGACGGCACGATGAGCGAACGGTTGCAACAGTTGGCGGCGATCTTAACCGAGTCGGGAATTACCGTGGAGTTACCGGATTCGATCTTGCTGGAGATCTGGAGAAAGTTTCTGTTTACCACCGGCTGGGGCGGGCTGGGAGCGATCAGCCGTGCGCCCATCGGTATTTTGAGGGAAGAGCCGGCTACCCGCGCCATTATTGATGCTTGCATGCGCGAAACCGTCGCCGTGGCCAGAGCGGCCGGTATTGCGTTCCCGGAAGATATCATCGAGCGGACCTGGGATTTTACCCAGCACCTGGAACCCAGCGGCACCAGCTCCCTACAGCGGGATATCGCAGCGGGCAGGCCATCGGAGATCGATGCCTGGAATGGTGCCGTAGTACGCCTGGGAAGGCGTTTTGGCGTGGATACTCCGACCCACCAGTTGATCACCGATGCCTTGGTGCCGCTGGAGCGCCGGGCGCGCGGGGAGATCACCTTTTAACCTTACACTGCGACCAAAAAGGGGCGCTTTTCCCCCTATGGTCAGTGGCGCTGTTTCGGTTAATATTGAGCCTGTTATTTTACGGCCAACTTTAGAGCAAAGAGATGGGATTCTCAGGTATCTATCAATTCTTCCAACGCCGCCGTTCGCCGGTCGCCAAAGATCGCCGGGTCAATCGTAGGGTGATACCGTCGGAAGGCACCACGGTATTGATTGTGGACGATTCGAAAACCGTACGCCGGGTGATGCGCGGTATGCTGCAACAGTCCGGGTATCGCACACTGGAGGCAGAGGACGGGGCGCAGGGTATCGAACTGGCGCGCAATCATAAGCCGAATCTGATTTTTATGGATGTGATGATGCCGGGTATGGACGGTTTCCAGGCAACCCGAAAGCTGCAGACCAATGTGGATACTCAGGATATCCCGGTCATCATCATCAGCGGCAACCGGCAAGCCACCGTTCAGACCTGGGTGCAGAAAATCGGAGCCAAAGACTTCATGGCTAAACCCTTCGAACGGGGCGAGCTGTTCCAGCGGCTGGAAAGTGCGATTTACTGATCGGCCTCTGTTGTAAGCGGCCTGTTTTAACCCCCTACAAGGTGATTCGCGCCGCTATTCAAGAATAATCCTCGGTATCGGTTCCCGCATGCGGGGACAATGCGATAGCGCCCAATATTACAGCTAGCCCGGATAATTCCCGAATAGGACAAATTGTACGTCTGCTGAACGTAAAATATGGGTATAACAGGCTGATATTTAACATTTTACTCACAAAGGCTGTCCGTCTTTGTGAACTATCCGGGCTAGAGGAGCGGGAGTCGTCATGGGACCACTGAAGGGGATCAAGGTACTGGATCTAAGCCGCATACTGGCCGGTCCCTGGGCTACGCAACTGCTGGCCGATTACGGCGCCACCGTCTGGAAGATTGAGCGACCCCAGGTGGGTGATGATACCCGCCACTGGGGCCCTCCCTTCCTTAAGGACCCTGACGGCATCGATACCTCGGAATCCGCCTATTACCTCTCCACCAATCGCGGCAAGCAGTCGATTGCCGTGGATATCACCCGTGAATCGGGCCAGGCGATTGTACGGCGTTTGCTGGCCCGGGCCGACATCGTGGTGGAGAATTTCAAGGTGGGTGGGTTGGCGAAGTACGGTCTGGATTATGCCTCCCTGTCGGCCGAGTATCCGCGCCTGATCTACTGCTCGATCACCGGATTCGGCCAGACCGGACCGGATGCCGGACTGGCTGGCTACGACGCCATGGTGCAGGCCCGCGGCGGATTGATGAGTATCACCGGGGAGCGCGACGGGCTTCCCGGCGCCGGCCCGCAGAAGGTCGGGGTGGCGGTGGCGGATCTGATGGCCGGGATGTATGCCGTCAGCGCTATCCTGGCGGCGTTGCATCACCGGGAAAAAAGCGGCGAAGGGCAGCAGATCGACCTGGGGTTGCTAGATACCCAGGTGGCTTGGCTGGCCAACCAGAATATGAACTACCTGATAGGCGGTGAAGTGCCGGTCCGCCAAGGTACTGCCCACCCCAATATTGTGCCCTATCAAGCGTTGCCCACGGCGGACGGTTTTCTCATGTTGGCGGTGGGCAATGACCGGCAATTTGCTTCCTGTTGTGAGGTGTTGGGCCTGGCGCCTCTGGCCCAGGATGGGCGATTCGCCACGAATCGCCAGCGGGTTAAACACCGGGAGCAGTTGATCCCTCTGTTGGAAGAGTCGTTTCGACGCAAAACCACCGCCGACTGGATCCGCCTGTTGGGAGCCGAACAGGTACCCTGTGGACCGATCAATAGCATCGCCGAGGTTTTCAATGATCCCCAGGTGTTGGCCCGGGGTATGCGGTTCGATCTGGATCATCCGCTGGCCGGTCGCGTGCCGCAGGTGGCCAATCCGGTGCATTTTTCGCGCACGCCAATAGAGTATAAGGGGGCGCCACCCCTGCTGGGGGCCGATACCGAAGCGGTGTTGCAGGCGTTATTGGAAGAGTGACGGCTGGCGGGTGGCGATCCGTTCCGGCGTCGGGCGCGCTGTCGAGTGGAAGCTGAACGGGAGCTCGTTGCGTGCGGCGGCATAGAGTTTATGCTGGGTCTGCTTGAACAGGATACCGATCTCGTGCGGCGTGGTATGGGTGATGACGGCCTTGATCAACCAGGGTGAGCGGCCGAGCGTGACAGACAGTTCCACTTCCATACCGACGGGCAAGGTCAGGGCATGGGTCTCCAGGAGTGCTCCCTCCGCCGTCAGGCTGCCCAAGCTGGCGGAGAAGATACGCCCGTGGTAGTTGATCTGGGCCGGAATCAGCAGGTTGATGTGGTTGTGCGGAAAAGATTGAGCAGGATTCATGATGGTTCTCTTCTGTTAGTCCTTGATTTCTGGGCAGAAGATTATCTGAGAATCATGTCACCTCTGTTTCAGTTGGGTTAAGGTTCTATTGCAGCGCGACAGGCGACAGACCTCAGCACTTCAGGAGAGCGCAGCGAGCAGTTGGCGCAGGGCCTGGCCGCGGTGGCTCAAGGCGTTTTTCTGTTCCGGCGGCAGTTCGGCGGAGCTGCAGCCGAATTCCGGTACCAGGAACAGCGGGTCATAGCCAAAGCCGTTGGCTCCTTGGGGGGCATGCAGGATGCGTCCTTCCCAGGTACCCTGACAGATGATCGGTGTCGGGTCGTCCGCATGACGCAGGTAGACCAGGAGACACTGGAAACGGGCGGTGCGCTGCTCGTCCTCAACGCCCTGCAGATCCGCCAGCAGTTTCTCGTTGTTGGCTTGATCATCACAAGCGGGGCCGGCAAAGCGTGCCGAGTAGATGCCCGGAGCCCCCTTGAGTGCATCCACCTCGATGCCGGAATCATCGGCGATAGCCGGCAGGCCGCTGTGCCGGGCGGCATTGCGTGCCTTGAGGATGGCGTTTTCCACAAAGGTGAGGCCGGTCTCCTCCGCTTCCGGGGTATCGAACTCACTCTGGGGAATGACCTGGATGGACTGTTGTGCCAATAGCTGATTGATCTCGCGTACTTTGCCGGCGTTACTGCTGGCCAGAACAATCTTTTCCCCACGGTGACTCAGTGACATGACGCGGTTTCCTGCTGCGAATAGTTAAAGTAGCAATTCTACCCTGGATCGCGGCTCAGGGCTCGCGAAAGAGCCATTCCGTCGTGCCGAATAGAGGAACTTATTCTTTCGAGAGCCCTTTTATGGGAAAGCGGGGTCAGGCTGTGTACAATCGGGCGGTTTTTTGCTGTTTAAGGGTACTTTCATGCTCGAAGTGGCGGGGTTGGCCTGTGTACGGGGAGACCGCAAACTGTTTTCTGATCTCAGCTTTAGCCTGGGCGCGGGTGAACTGTTGCATCTGCATGGACATAACGGCAGCGGTAAAACCACCTTGATGCGCACTTTGTGCGGCTTGATCAAAGAGAGTGCCGGCGAAATCCGCTGGAACGGCGAGTCGATCCACCGGCTGGGTGAAGAGTTTACCCGGGAAGTGGTTTACATCGGTCATAAGAACGGCATTAAGGATGACTTGACCGGGGTGGAGAATCTCCGGGTAAGTAGCGCACTGGACGGTTACCCGATCTCGGAGCGGCAGGCCTGGGACGCCTTGGAGCAGATGGGCTTGATGGGGCATGAGGACTTACCCAGTCGGGTGTTGTCACAAGGCCAGAAGCGACGCGTTGCACTGGCGCGGCTCCTGTTGAACCAATCGCGCCTCTGGGTCCTGGATGAACCCTTCACTGCGCTGGATGTGGCCGCGGTGGAGTTCCTGCAATCGATTATCCGCAACCATATTAATGGTGGCGGCATGGTGATCCTGACTACCCATCAGGAGGTCAAGATTACCCGGGAACAGGTCAAGGAGCTGCAGCTGGGCTGGAAGGAGGCGGGGCATGTTTAACGCCTTCAAGACGCTGGTGGGACGTGATCTGCTGTTGGCGATGCGCCGACGTTCCGATCTGTTCACGACGCTGTTCTTTTTTGTCATTGTGGTGAGCCTGTTTCCCCTCGGCATCGGTCCGGAGATGAATACGTTGCGCTTGATCGCACCAGGTGTCTTTTGGGTGGCGGCGCTGCTCGCCTCCATGCTGGCGCTGGAACGCCTGTTCGCTGTGGATTATGAGGATGGCGCCCTGGAACAGATGCTGCTCGCGCCGCAACCGCTGTTTGTGTTGGTGTTGGCCAAGGTGACGGCCCACTGGCTGGTGACCGGTCTGCCACTGGTATTGATGGCGCCGCTGCTGGGACTGCAGTACGACCTCTCCAGCCAAGCCCTGGGGGTGATGGTGGTATCGTTGCTGATGGGCACCCCGGCGCTGAGTTTGATCGGATCGATCGGTGCTGCCCTGACGCTGGGTCTGCGCGGAGGCGGTGTGCTGGTCTCCCTGCTGGTGCTACCGCTCTACATTCCGGTACTGATCTTCGGTTCCGGGGCGGTGGAGGCCACCGCATCCGGCCTGGGTGGTCAGGGGCATATCTCCATGCTGGGCGCCATTCTGGTATTATCCCTGCTGTTTGCACCGTTGGCGGCTTCGGCGGCGCTACGGATTTCAGCGGAGTAGCGGGAATGAAAAGCGCCACTTTCGGTCGAGGTTTTGCCCTCGGTCAATGCTCCGGTGCGGTACAGTTGGGTATAAATGCCTCCCGTCGCAAAAAATCAGGTGCTACGGGAACCAAACCCTGTTTGTAACATCAAACCACGGAACAGCTGGTCCTACACATATCTAATGAATGCTCGACTCATCAACTGGTTCAAATTCTCCTCACCCGCCACTTTCTACCCCTTGGCCGGTCGTCTGGTCCCAATTTTTAGCCTGCTTGCCGTAATATTGATTGGCGTCGGGCTCTATATGAGCTTTTTCGTTGCGCCGACCGATTATAAGCAGGGTGAGGGGTACCGTATTATCTTTGTCCACGTTCCGGCGGCCTGGATGTCCATGTTTATCTACCTGGTGATGGCCTTCTGGGCCGGTCTTGGTCTGGTATTCAATACCCGTCTGTCCGGGATGATGACCCGAGCCCTGGCGCCGACCGGCGCCATCTTCGCCTTCCTGGCGCTGTGGACCGGCGCCTTCTGGGGCAAGCCGATGTGGGGCACCTGGTGGGTGTGGGATGCCCGGCTGACTTCGGAGCTGATCCTGCTGTTTCTCTATCTCGGTTATCTGGCCCTGCAGGGGGCCATTGATGATACCCGGCGCGCCGATCGTGCCGGCGCCCTGCTGGTGCTGGTGGGGGTGGTCAATATCCCGATCATCTACTACTCGGTGCAGTGGTGGAATACCCTGCATCAAGGGGCCAGTATCAGCATGGATAATGGTTCGAAAATGGGTGTTACCATGCTCTGGACCATGCTGATCATGGCCCTCGGCTTCTGGGCCTATACCATCGCGGTGGCTCTGGCCCGCGTGCGTTCGATCATCCTGGAGCGCGAGGCCGATACCACCTGGGTCAGTGAACTGGCGGAGGTGCGGCGATGAGTGTCGCGGAATTTTTTGATATGGGCGGTTACGCCCTCTATGTGTGGGGTTCGTTTGGCGTCTCCGCGCTGTTGCTGGTGATTGAGCCGATCATGCTGCGCAATCACCGGCGTGCCACACTGCAACGTATTGGCCGAATCATCCGGATTAAGGCAGGAGAGAAGTATGAAGGCAAGACATAAGCGGCTTGGATTCCTGGTAGCCGGCTTGGTGGGCCTCGGCCTGGCGGCCTGGTTGGTATTCAATGCCTTGGACAGTAATCTCTCCTATTTCTTTTCTCCTTCCGATGTGGCGCAGAACAAGGCCCCTAAGGACCATGTTTATCGCTTGGGCGGCATGGTGGAAAAAGGCAGTCTAGAGCGGGGTAAGGAGTTGACGGTACGGTTTCTGGTGACCGATATGGCCAATACCGTGAAGGTGGCCTATACCGGCATCCTGCCGGATCTGTTTGCCGAGGGGCAAGGTGTGATCGCACAGGGCCGGATGGGGCCGGACGGGGTGTTTATTGCCGATGAAGTACTGGCTAAACACGATGAAAATTATATGCCGCCAGAAGTTGCGGATGCCCTGGATAAGGCGCATCCAGGCTCACCTACCGGAGTGGCCAGTCAATGATCCCCGAACTTGGACATATCGCGCTGATACTGGCGCTCTCTCTGGCGCTGATCCAGGCAACGTTGCCGATTATCGGCGCCCACCGGCGTATCGGCAGTTGGGTCGCCGTCGCCAAACCGGCCGCACTGGGACAACTGCTGTTTATGCTGATTGCCTATGGCTGCCTGACCTACGCCTTCCTGGTGCACGATTTCTCCGTTGCCTACGTGGCGCAAAATTCCAACACCGCGCTGCCCACTCTTTACCTGATCTCCGGCGTGTGGGGGGCTCATGAGGGGTCGCTGCTGCTCTGGGCGGTGATTCTCTCGGTCTGGACCGGCGCCGTGGTACTGTTCAGCCGTAGTATGCCGGAAACCATGCTGGCGCGGGTGGTGGGTGTTATGGGCATGGTGAGCGTCGGCTTCCTGCTGTTCATGCTGCTGACCTCCAATCCCTTCGACCGGTTGGTCAATCCGCCGATCGAGGGACGTGATCTGAATCCCTTGTTGCAAGACCCGGGGCTGGCGATTCACCCGCCGATGCTCTATATGGGCTATGTCGGTTTTTCAGTGGCCTTCGCTTTTGCCATTGCCGCCATGTTAGGTGGCCGGTTGGATGCCGCCTGGGCGCGCTGGTCACGTCCCTGGACCAATGTCGCCTGGATGTTCCTGACGCTGGGCATCGTGCTGGGAAGCTGGTGGGCCTACTACGAACTGGGCTGGGGCGGCTGGTGGTTCTGGGATCCGGTGGAAAACGCCTCGTTCATGCCATGGCTGGTCGGCACGGCGCTGATCCATTCATTGGCCGTCACGGAGAAACGAGGGGCATTCAAGGCCTGGACGGTACTGTTGGCGATATTCGCCTTCTCACTCAGTTTGCTGGGCACCTTCCTGGTGCGCTCCGGTGTGCTGACATCGGTACACGCCTTTGCGACCGATCCCGCCCGGGGTATCTTCATTCTGGTGTTCCTGGTGGTGGTGATCGGTGGCTCGCTGCTGCTCTATTCATGGCGGGCTTCGCAGATACGCAGCAGCGTCAGTTTCAAACTGATTTCCAAGGAGACCGGCCTGTTATTGAATAATGTGATATTGGTGGTCGCCGCCTGTAGCGTGCTCCTCGGAACCCTCTATCCGCTGGCCATCGATGCATTGGGACTGGGCAAGATATCGGTAGGCCCTCCCTACTTTAACGCTGTCTTTATTCCGTTGACTGCCCCATTGGCGGCTCTGGTCGGGGTCGGCGCCCTGGCGCGCTGGCGCCAGGACAGCGGTCAGCGGTTGTTTGTGCAGTTGCGTCTTTCGCTGTTGTTCAGTCTGATTGCCGGCTTCGGCTTGATGTGGCTGGCCCCCCACTACTCTTGGGGCGGGGCGTTGGCGCTGGTGCTGGCGATCTGGGTGGTGCTGAGTACCCTGCAGTGGCTGTTTGACCGGCATAGTGCGGGCCGTTCCTTCACCCGGACCCTGGCCAATACCCCGCGTTCCGGTTGGGGCATGATGCTGGGCCATCTCGGCGTGGCCGTGTTTGTGGTGGGCGTGGCGCTGACCAGCCTCTACAGCGAAGAGAAAGATGTGCGTATCGAGCCGGACCAGACCTATAGCCTGGGCGGCTATGATTTCCGCTTTCTGGGTGTGAAACGCTCCCAGGGACCCAACTATCAGGCGTTCCGTGGTGAGGTGGATATCTATTTGGGAGATCAGAAGATCACGCATCTCAGTCCGGAAAAGCGTAACTACAAAACCGGTATGCCGATGACCGAAGCGGGCATTGATGCCGGGCTGTTCCGGGATCTGTTTGTCGCCTTGGGCGAACCGCTGGGTGATCAGGGTGCCTGGAGTGTGCGGATTTATCATAAGCCGTTTGTGCGCTGGATCTGGCTGGGCGGTCTGCTGATGGCGTTGGGTGGTTTATTGGCGGCAACGGACCGCCGTTATTATCGACTTAAGAGCAAGGCCAGCGTCGGCGTCGACCAGGCTACGGTGGGTACGGCATGAAGGCGCGTTTTCTTATCCCGTTCGGGATCTTTCTGGCATTGGCACTGTTGCTGGGCATCGGCTTGACGTTGAATCCGCGGGATGTGCCGTCGGTATTGATCAACGAGCCGGCCCCGACATTTAGTTTGCCGGATCTGTTTGATCCGGATAAGCGTGTCAACTCGGAAACCATGCAGGGCAAGGTGTGGTTGCTGAATGTCTGGGGCACCTGGTGTCCGGAGTGCTGGCGGGAACATGACTTTCTGAAACAGATCGCAAAAAAAGAAGGGGTGACCCTGATCGGTATCGATTGGCGTGATGAACGGTCGGAAGCGCTCTCTTTCCTCTCTAAGAAAGGCAATCCCTTTACGGCAGTTGGATTTGATCCAGATAGTGAAGCGATCATGGATTGGGGTGTCTACGGGGCGCCTGAGACCTTTGTGATCGATAAAAAGGGGATGATCCGAAAAAAACACACCGGCCCACTTTTTCGTGAGATCTGGGAGAGTGAGTTCAAGCCGCTACTGAAGCAGTTGGAGGCCGAGTCATGAGGTGGGCTTGGCTACTGATGTTGCTGATTATGCCGTTATTTTCCCAGGCGGCGATTGAGGCCAACCAGTTCGATGATCCGGTAAAAGAAGCCCGCTACAAAAAGTTGGTAGCGGAGTTGCGCTGCCTGGTTTGCCAGAACCAGAATTTGGCAGACTCCAACGCCGAACTGGCCCAAGATATGCGGCGCAAGACCTACGAGATGGTACAAAGCGGTGCGTCCAGTGATGATGTAGTCCAGTACATGGTCAAACGTTATGGCGACTTTGTGTTGTACCGTCCGCCATTCCGCTTTGGGACCCTGATCCTCTGGCTGGGCCCGTTTGTCATCCTCGCAGGAGGAGTGGTCATGCTGTTGCTATTTATTCGGAGAAGGGGAAAACAGACTGACAATAAGATCAGTGACAATGACTTGCAACGAGCCAGGGCATTGCTCGGCGAAGAAGACACGAACTCATGACGATATTCTGGTTAATCACGGCGGCCATGATCCTGGTCGCACTGGCGTTTATCGCCCCTGCCCTGTTGCGTAAATCCGAGCTGAAGATCTCAGATCGGGATAAGCAGAATGTGGTGATCGCCCGCGAACGGCTTTTGGAGCTGAAGAGCGAACACGCCGCCGGCACCCTCTCGGATGAAGAGTATGAACAGACCAAGCTGGAACTGGAGCAGGCGCTGTTGATCGATCTCGACAGCGCGGGCGAAATAGATCCGGCCGTCGGTTCGCGAAAAGGCAGCCCCGTCACGCTTATCGTCGCGATGCTGTTTATTGTTGGCGTCACCTTGTCGGTTTACCTCTATCTGGGTACGCCGCAGCTGGTCGATCCGGCTACGATGGCACAGCAGGACGATAAGAAGATGCCCTCCATCGAAGAGATGGTGAGTGCGTTGGTGGAGCGCCTTAAAGAGAACCCCGAGGATGCCGAAGGCTGGTATCTGCTGGGACGTACCTACATGGCGATGAAGGATTATCAGAAGGCGTCCTTTGCCTTTGAAAAGGTCAACCAGTTGGTAAGTGACCAGCCGCCACTGATGCTGGCGTGGGCGGATGCGTTGGCCATGTCTTCCGGTGGCGATATGCAGGGTCGTCCGGCGGAGTTGATCCGTAAGGCGATCAGCCTGGCGCCGGAAGACCAGACGGCACTCTGGCTGGCCGGTATGGTGGAAGATCAATCGGGCAATTATGCCCGGGCGCTGGAACATTGGCGTCACCTCAAACCGATGCTGACGGAAGACGCTGGGGCGGTGGAGCAGGTCGACCGTCTGATTGCTGCGGCAGAGCGTAAAATGGCCGCTTCCGGCCCCGGTGCGGCGGTGGAGAAGCCCAGCGTGGCGGCTGCGACCGGTCAGGCCATTACAGCACGAATCACTTTGTCGGCTGAACTGACCTCACAAGTGAAGCCGGAAGAGAGCCTGTTCGTCTATGCCCGCGCCCTGGAGGGGCCGAAAATGCCGCTGGCCGCAGTGCGGCTGAAGGTGAGCGATCTGCCGGCGACGATCGAATTGAATGACGGCCAGGCGATGGTGCCGGGTATGAATCTATCCAGTTTTCAACAGGTTGTTGTAGGTGCGCGGATCTCCCGCACCGGCAATGCCATTGCCGCCAGTGGCGATCTGTTGGGAGAGGTGTCGCCTGTGTCGGTGAGTGGCGATGCGGTAGTGGAGTTGGTGATCGATTCAGTAATCCCCTAACGTTTTTTGGCGACTCGTAAATAAAGGCCTTACCCCAGCGGGTAAGGCCTTTTTAATGGATACTGAAAATGGCTACTTACACTCGCCTATCGAACCGACGGCGCAGACCCGGCCATCCGTCCAGGTGGCGTTATCCAGCTTGGCGGCGATAAAAATAGTGTTTTCGAGATTGGCTCCCCGCAGATTGGCGCCGCTGAGATCGGCATCAAGCAGGTTGGCGCCTTTAAGATTGGCCAGCATCAGATTGGCGTTTTGCAGATTGACCGCGTGCAGGGCTGCATGCTGCAGATTGCTGAGCATCAGATTGGCCCCCTCGAGGTCGGCCAGGTGGAGGATAGCACCCGATAGATTGGCGCCCTGCAGGTTGGCGTGGTCCAGGCGCATGGAAGCCATGGAGGCATCGTGCATATCGACCCCGGGGATTTGTGCCCCGATCCGCACCGCCCATGAACACTGTGCCTCCGGTTCGAACTTGCAGGTGGTGCTCTTGATATGATCCGAGTTCTCGATATCCTTTTGCCAGGCATTGGTTTCGATGGCATAAGTGGAGAGGTATGCCAGCGTGACTCCAATGGCGGTGGCTCTAAGATTGTGCGAAATCATGATCTGTTCCCCTGTTTTCCTGCCCGGCTCGGGGCATTGCTAAATAGATGGGTTTCTCTGGGTGAATGAGTGAAGGCACTCTATTCATCAAGACAACTTATGTTACCCAAATAATAATCTATCAGACTTGACCCAGATCTATACTGGCGACAACTAGTCAGGTGGCCAGGCTGGCTATCGGCCGCCTTATCTCGGTTTCGTCAGGTATCTCATTGATCTAAAAGGTCGTTTATCACTCGATTGACTAAAGATGACTGCCGCTTGGCCGATAGCCAAATTATCCATGCACGCAGAATAGCTGATTAATCTCATGAACATACTCAACAAAACAACATTTCTGGTACTACTGGCCGCGGTAGTGGCTGGGTTCGTTACGGGATTACTTCTACTCTACGTCGGCGCCAGTGGGTTGGTCTCCGTGCTGGTTGTCGCCGTGGTGGCGGTTTTGTTTGCACTGTTACTGGTTTATCGCATTCAGCTGCAGCCACTGGTCGGTCACCTGGGCTTGATGCATCGACTGGTGGAGGCTAAGGGGCAGCTGAATGAGGATGAAGGCCAAAGGCTGTCGCAGTTATTGCAGGGTGATGCAGGAGACGAGATCGCCGTCGTGGCGGGGTTGTTGCAGGAACATTACAGCTGCAGTGTCGGTGTGGTGGGGCGCAGTGGCAAGATTGCGATAGCGGGTGCCGAGGTCTCCTATGCGGCGGATGTGTTGAAACGGCGTATCGATGACCAGATTGAGCATATTCAGAAGATCACCGAAGCCACCGGTAATATCTCCAACAATATCGAACAGGCGGTGACCAATTCCGAGACGCTGAAAGAGCTGTCACGACAGACACGTCGCGCCAGCTATATCGGCCAGGAGGCGATTGGTGAGGCGGCTGAACAGATGCGTAGCACCGGCAGCCACGCCCAGGAGGCGGCTGATCTGATCGCCAAGCTGGAAGATCGTGCCAGCCAGATATCCCAGATCACCAAGGTGATCAGTGAGATTGCCGACCAGACCAATCTACTGGCGCTGAATGCCGCTATCGAGGCGGCCAGGGCGGGCGAACAGGGGCGCGGTTTCGCCGTGGTGGCGGAAGAGGTAAGAAATCTCGCCACCCGTACCTCTACCGCCACCACCGAAATTGGTCAGATGGTCCAGCGCATCAACGAAGAGACGGGGAACGCCGGCAACACCATGCGTTCACTGGTGGATGAGGTGCAGGAGAGTCGCCAGCGTACCGAAAAAGTGGATACACAGTTGGTAGAGATACTGGAGCACGCCCGGGAAGTGGAGCAGCGAGTGATCTCCGCCGCCGAGCGTTCTGAACAGAATCGTGAGCACCAGTCGCAGATCAACCACTCCCTGGAGGAGTTTACTCAGAGCCTCAACAGCTCCTCGGAAAAGGTGGAGTCGGTGGCGAGTCAGTCGCTGGCGCTTTCAGAGATGGCGGAATCGATCTACGAACTGCTGGGCGATACCGGTCTTCAGGGCGAACATGGTATCGCCTATGAGGAGGGGCGTGCGGCCGTGGTGGCCATCCAGCAACTGTTCGAGCAAGCAGTGGATCAGGGGAAATTGTCCCTTAACCAGATTTTTGATCGGAACTACCAGCCAATTGCCGGTACCCATCCGCAAAAATTCAAAACCCAGTTCGACGACTTTACCGACGCTAATTTCCCGGCAATCCAGGAACCGATCCTCTCTCGGCATGCCTTTATGGCGTATGCCGGTGCGGTGGATAACAACGGCTACTTCCCCACCCATAACAACCGTTACGCCAAACCGCTTACCGGCGACTATGAAAAGGATCTGCTGACCAACCGGACCAAACGGATCTTTGATGATCGCACCGGTGCCCGCTGTGGATCGTCGACCAAGCCGTTCCTGCTGCAGACCTATAAACGGGATACTGGGGAGGTGATGCACGATCTGACCATCCCGATCTTTGTCGATGGCAGGCATTGGGGCGGTTTCCGTATCGGCTATCAGTCGTCCGAATAGCCGCACCGGATGGCGCCAGGGGTAGGCGATCGTGCCTGCCCCGGCCGGTAAACAGGTTAGTGGCCGGCTGACTCTTCCTGCTTCAATTCACTCAGATAGGTTTGCAAGATCAGATTGTCGGGCGCGCCGCGGCGGGTAATGGCGGAGTAGTGGGTTACGTAGTGCATCTGCTCTCTCAGCAGTGGACGCATTTTTCCCTGTGAAACCCAGCGGTCGGCGAAATGGGTGGGGAGGAAACCGATATAGCAGCCGGTCATGATCAGGAAGGCGATCCCCTCCCGGTCGGTTGCCGTGGCGCTGGCTTTGAGCGGCTGATATTGCGCCTTGATGGCCGCGGTCTGGGCGTAGGCGGGCACCACCGCATCCTGCTGTAGAATCTGTGCGGATGAGACCGAGTTGGCATCGAACAGCGGGTGGGTGTGGCTACAGTAGAGCTGGGAGGTTTCACCATAGAGGGGGAGGTACTCCAGACCGGCCAGGGTGCGGAGGTCGGGGACGACACCGATATGCAGGCGTCCATCCAGCACCCGCAACTCGATCTCATTGGGCGGCAGCATGCTGATATTGATACCCACATCCGGGCCGCGCTGTTTGAGGCGGGCCAGGGAGTCGGTGATCCGCATGTGCTGCATGGTGACCAGGTTGTCGGTGATACCGATATTCAATTCACCCTTGAGACGGGCGTGTATCGCATTGACCCGGGTTCTGAAACCCTCCAGTGAAGTAAGTAGTTGCAGCGTGGCGGCGTGTACCTGTGCCCCCTCCGCAGTCAGCGAAAAGCCGGCCCGGCCTCGCTGGCACAGGCGCAGACCCAGACGTTGTTCCAGATCTGCCATACTGATGCTGATGGCTGAGCGGCTGATATTGAGTTGCACCTCGGCGGCGGAAAATCCTCCACACTCCACCACGGCCTTGAATATACGCAGTTGGCGTATATCGCTGTCACTGATCTGTCCACTGAGTGCGAGGGGGAGGGATTTCATGGGATGGCCGGGACCTGTTTAAAGTTAAATAATATTGAAACTAAAAATAAATTAATTCAAATTTATTTAACCTTAACTGCCGTTCAAACTCACTCACTCCACCTAGACATGGATTAAGGATCACCTATGCCCGAATTTGACACCCGACTCACCGCCGGACTGACACGCGAGGAACTGGAGGCGCACTGGATGCCCTTCACCGGTAACCGGGATTTCAAACAAAATCCCCGCCTGATTGTTGCCGCCGAAGGCAATTACTATCAAAGTGCCGACGGCCGGCAGATTCTGGACGGGGTGTCCGGGCTTTGGTGCTGCGGTGCCGGGCACAACCGGCGGGAGATCAGTGAAGCCGTCACCGCCCAGTTGGACCGCCTGGACTATTCCCCGGGCTTCCAGTTTGCCCATCCGCTCTCGTTCGAGCTGGCCAATCAGCTGACCCAGATGACGCCTTCAGGGCTGGATTATGTGTTTTTCTCCAACTCCGGATCGGAAGCGGTGGAGACGGCTTTAAAGATGGCGCGTGCCTATTGGCGACAGAAGGGGCAGCCGGGTAAGACAAAACTGATCGGCCGCGCCAAGGGGTACCACGGCGTCAATTTTGGCGGTATCAGCCTGGGCGGTATCGGCCCCAACCGCAAGCTGTTCGGCACCTTGTTGGACGCCGATCACCTGCCCCATACCCTGTTGCCGGAGAATGCCTTCCAGCGCGGCATGCCGGAGCAGGGTGCGGCACTGGCGGAGCAGTTGGAAGAGTTGGTGGCGTTGCACGATGCCTCCAATATCGCCGCGGTGATTGTTGAGCCGATAGCCGGTTCGGCCGGCGTGATTGTACCGCCCAAAGGCTATCTGCAGCTGCTGCGTGAAATTTGCGACAAGCACCAGATCCTACTGATTTTTGACGAAGTGATCACCGGCTTTGGGCGTACCGGCCAAGCCTTTGCGGCGGATACCTTTGGTGTGGTGCCGGATATCATGACATTGGCCAAGGGGTTGACCAACGGCGTGGTCCCGATGGGGGCTACGGTGGTGCAGCGTGACATTTACCAAACCTTTATGGATCAGGGTGGGCCGGCGTATATGGTGGAGTTTCCGCACGGATACACCTATTCGGCCCATCCGCTGGCCTGCGCGGCCGGCATCGCGGCTTTGCAACTGTTTGAGACGGAGAGGCTGGCGGAGCGCGCTCGAGAGCTGGCACCCTACTTTGAAGCGGGTCTGCACAGCCTGAAGGGATTGCCCCATGTCACCGATATCCGGAATTTTGGTTTGGCGGGTGCCCTGCAGATTACCCCGTACCCCGGCGAGCCCGCGCGACGCCCTTGGGAGATCGCCATGCGTTGTTGGGAGCGTGGCGTTTACGTGCGCTACGGCGGCGATACGATTCAGTTCGGTCCGGCCATGACCATTGAAAAAGAGGAGATTGACCGTCTGGTCAATGTGGTGGGAGATAGTCTTAATGCCGTCTGAGACAAGGGCCCTTGGGGTTTGAAACACTATGTTTTCGGATGACTATTCGGCCGGTCTGTCCAGCGAGTGAAACAAGGAGCCGTCGGCGGCTCGATTAACCAGGAGCAGTTATGCATACCATCGGTCACTTTATCAACGGCGAGCAGGTTCAAGAGAGCAAGCGGACCCAGCCGGTCTACAACCCGGCTACAGGCGAAATAACACACCGGGTGGAACTGGCTTCCCGGGACACGGTCGAGCGGGCGATTGCCGCTGCCGAGGCGGCTTTCCCGGCGTGGCGGGCGACACCGCCCCTGAAACGTGCCCAGGTGATGTTCCGTTACAAGCAGTTGCTGGAGCAGCATGCCGAAGAGATCTGCGGTTTGATCACCGATGAACACGGCAAGGTACTGGATGATGCGATGGGCGAACTGGTGCGCGGCATTGAGGTGGTGGAGTATGCCTGCGGTGCGCCGGAATTGCTGAAGGGCGAGTTTTCCAAGAGTGTGGGGCCGGGCATCGATTCATGGTCGGAATTCCAACCCCTGGGTGTGGTGGCCGGTATTACCCCCTTCAATTTTCCCGTGATGGTCCCCATGTGGATGTTCCCCGTGGCTCTGGTCTGCGGCAACACCTTTATCCTGAAACCGTCCGAGCGGGACCCGTCCGCCGCCCTGCGTATCGCCGAGCTGCTGCAACAGGCGGGCTTGCCGGATGGCGTATTCAATCTGGTCAACGGCGATAAAGAGGCGGTAGATACCCTGCTTGGCGATCCCCGTGTGCAGGCGGTCAGTTTTGTCGGGTCGACCCCGGTCGCCGAATATATCTACCGTACCGGTACCGCCGCCGGCAAGCGGGTGCAGGCCCTGGGCGGGGCCAAGAATCATGCCGTCGTAATGCCGGATGCCGATCTCGGCAACGCGGTGAATGCCCTGATGGGGGCCGCCTACGGCTCTTGCGGTGAGCGCTGCATGGCCATCTCAATCGTGGTCTGCGTCGGTGATGACGTGGCCGATGCGGTGGTCGGACGTCTGGCGGAAAAACTGGCTCATTTGAAAGTGGGCGCTGGCCGGGACGTGGGGTGTGAAATGGGACCCTTGGTAACCGAGCAGCACCTGCAGAAGGTGCGCCGCTATGTAGACCGTGGTGTGGACGAAGGGGCCGAACTGGTGGTGGACGGACGCGCGCTGCAGCTGGATGACACGACTCAGGGCTTTTTCCTGGGGGGCTGCCTGTTTGACCGGGTGACCCCGGATATGACGATCTATCGGGATGAAATATTTGGTCCGGTGCTCGGGGTGGTGCGCGTGGCCAGCCTGCGGGAAGCGATGGCTCTGATCGATAATCATGAATACGGAAACGGCACCTGTATCTTTACCCGGGATGGCGAAGTGGCGCGCTATTTCAGCGACCATATTCGCGTCGGTATGGTGGGGGTCAACGTACCCCTGCCGGTGCCGGTGGCCTACCATAGCTTTGGCGGTTGGAAGCGCTCGCTGTTCGGCGACCTCTATGCGTATGGCCCGGATGCCGTGCGCTTCTACACTCGTCGCAAGACCATCACCCAGCGTTGGCCCTCGTCCGCTGTGCGGGAAGGCAGTTCATTCTCCTTTCCGACCCTGTAAGAGGGGGAGGATTGCAATAAACCGTAAAAAAATCGCGCTTTCTTGTTTAAGTATTCGCTAATGTGACCGATACAAAAGAGTGATCCGGTTCACAAAACCTAGCGGTGCGAAGAAGGGCGAAATGCAGTTGTTTGTTGTTAATCACATAGTTCGGGCAACGCAATCCGGTAGCCATCCGGGAATGACGCTGCCGATTGATGTGCGATGAAAAAAATCCAGTGGGATGAGGGGCTTAGTATTGGCGACCCGGATCTGGATGGGGAGCACAGACAGCTTATTGCACTGCTTAACCGATTGATCGACTTGATTGACGAAGACCCCGATGCCGAACAGGTGCACCGGGTTCTGGATGAATTGGAACTGCTGGCGGCCGCGCATAGCCGCAATGAAGAGCGCCTCAGTTTTTCCGCCAGTGAGGATTTCAAAGAGGAGCAGCGCCGCGAACACAATGATTTTCGGGCGGCCATCATTGAGGCGCGCGGCCAGTTGCGCCCGGATGATCTGGGTGGTTCGCTGATCGACGTGACCGAATCCCTGGTCAAGTTACTGATAAACCATATTATTGATCAAGACTTGGACTTGGCTGCCTTGCTGGATGAGCAGGAGGCCAAAAGTCACTCCTTGGCTGAATATCTGGTCCACCGTTTCCAGAAGATATCCCTGGTGCGTGGTCTGGAGATGCTGGTAATCATCTCGCTGCTGCCGATGCTTATCTTTGCCGGCATGATCATGTATCAATCCTGGCAGGGGGCGTCTGAGGCGGGTGACGTGGTACGGCTGGCTGCCTTCAGCCGGCGTATCGGCAATCTTGCCCATGAACTGCAGAAAGAGCGTGGACTCAGCGCCGGTTTTCTGACCAGTGAGGACCGGGCGTTCAAGACCGCACTGAAACTGCAGCGCAAAAACAGCAACCGGGAGTTGGCGCAGTTCAAGGCGAATATCGAGGGGCAAAAACTGGAAGGCCGATTGGGCCGTATCGGTGACCGGGCGGCGCGTGTGGTGGTGCGTATGGAGGCCCTGGAGGGCTACCGTGATAAGGTCGACCGGCGACTGGTCACGCCCCAGGAGAGTTTTGACAGATTTACCGGTTTGATAACCGAATTGACCGCCTTAACCAACCAGATTGCCATCCACTCCCGCCGCCAGGGCGGTTCAGAGCTGTTTCAGGCCAACGCCATATTGATTCAGTTTGCCGAAATGGGCGGTCGTGAGCGCGCAGTGGTCTCCGCGGCGTTTGGCCGGGGCTACTTTACCCGTCCGGAGTACCGCCAGCTGGTTTCGCTGACTTCAGAGCAGGACACCCTGGCGCGGCAGTTTCGATCCTTTTTGTCCGAACCGCAGTGGTTGCGCTGGCGTGAACATTATTCAGTCGAGGCGGTAGTCGCCTATAAGCGTCTTAGCGATTATGCCCTGGAGCTGGGCAGTGGTGATGGGAAAGTCTCGGTGGACAGCTTTACCTGGTTCAAAGTTGCCACCCAGCGTATCAATTTGATCAATACCTTTCAGCAGCAACTCATCAGCCAACTGCAGGATGAAATGCGGCGTAAGCGCAGCCTCTCCACCGCGATATTTATGACCACGGTGTTTGGCGGCGGCGCCATGGTATTTCTGATCGGTTTCGTTGCGTTGCAGTTGGCCCGATCGATTCGCCTACCCATTCTCAGCTTGACCGAAGGTATGCGCTCGTTAACCGCCGACGATAAGTCATTCCGTATCCCCTTTGCCAATCGCAAGGATGAGTTGGGGGATATGGTCAAGGCGTACGAGACATTCCGGCGCAAACTGATCCGTGCGGATATGCTGACCTTGGGCGAGCAGTTGGGACCCTTGGCCATCAACCGGCACGCCTTGGCATTGAAGCGCAGTGCGGCGGAGGGTCAGGAGTACAAGCGCCTGGCCAGCATCGACTCACTGACCGGAGTAATCAATCGTCGCGAGTTTATGAAACGGGCCAAGATGGAGGTGGCCAGGCTGCTGCGGCACCAGGGCGACTTGACGGTACTGCTGCTGGATGTGGATTACTTCAAGCAGGTGAATGACACCTACGGGCATCCCGCGGGTGACCGGGTATTGAAGTTTGTGTCGCAGTCGATTGTTTCCGCGTTACGGGAAGAGGATATATTGGGCCGGATCGGTGGTGAAGAGTTTGCGGCCCTCTTGCCGGCAACCGATCAGACCTCCGCCGGGGCGACGGCGGAACGGATTCGGACCGCTATCGAAAACCTGCGTATTCAAGTGGGCGAGGATGAAATCAAGGTGACCATCAGTATCGGAATCAGTCAGCTGGTTCCGGGCGAGAACGCAATAGAACCGGCCATGGAGCGGGCCGATCGTGCACTCTATCGGGCCAAGGATCAGGGGCGCAACCAGGTTTGCGTCTTGTCGGGTATCGAGTCGATGGCAGGCTAGCCTGAGTTGCCTGTGGGTAGTACAGGGCCCGCTATCCATCCGCGGGCCCCGGAGCGGGCCGGTCAATCCGCCATGGCTTGCTGCTGTACTCCCATGATCTCGCGGATTCCGCTATCCGCCAAGGCCAGCATGGCGTTCAATTCCTGCAGGTGGAAAGCGTGACCTTCTGCCGTACCCTGTACCTCGATAAAGGCTCCGGCATCGTTCATGACCACGTTCATGTCGGTTTCCGCCTGGGAGTCCTCGGCGTAATCGAGATCCAGTATCGGCACACCCTGATAGATGCCGACCGAAACGGAAGCGAGTTGTCCGTGAATCGGATCGCTAGTCAGCTTACCGGATTTTTGCAGATTGCCGACGGCATCGCACAGTGCCACATAGGCGCCGGAGATGGAGGCGGTGCGGGTACCGCCATCCGCCTGGATGACATCGCAATCCAGGGTGATGGTGCGTTCTCCCAGTGCCTGGAGATCGGTCACGGCACGCAGGCTGCGGCCGATCAGGCGTTGTATCTCCAAGGTGCGTCCTCCCTGTTTGCCCCGGCTCGCCTCCCGCGCCATGCGACTGTCGGTGGAGCGCGGCAGCATGCCGTACTCGGCCGTTACCCAGCCTTTTCCGCTGCCCTTGAGAAAGGGCGGGACCCGCTCCTCAACCGAGGCGGTGCAGATTACCTGGGTGTCGCCGAAAGCGATCAGGACCGATCCCTCCGCATGTTTGGTGAAGTGTCGGGTAATGCGGACACGGCGCATCTGATCGGGGGTACGGCCACTGGGTCTCATTCTTTTTCCTGCTTGGTTTCAGATTCAAAATTACTGATGGCGTTCTGCAGTTCGGCAATGGCCTGGGCCAGATTGCTCTCTTCAGTCTGCGCTTCCGTTTTGTCCTCAGTGACACGGGTATGCGTGTTGTCCGCCTGCTGCATCCTGAGTGCAATCAGGGTGATGTTATCACTATCCGGAAAGGCTTTGTGGGCTGCCTGTTCGGCCAAGCTCTGAATCGCCTCCGACAGGGGCAGGTTACTGAACAGTGTGTTCAGCATCTCTTCCTCACCGATACTGCCCCAGAAGCCGTCACTGCAGAGCAGCAGTATGTCTCCGGATGCCAGTTTATGTTTGCCCAGCGTGATGTCCGGTGAGACCAGGGCGCCACCCAGGCAGCGGGTGACATAGTTGCGTTGCGGATGGGTTTTCTGCTGCCTGGCGGTGATCACGCCCTGCTGTTTCAGCCGCTCGACATAGGAGTGGTCAATGGTCTTGGCAAGTACCCGGCGCTCTCGCAACAGATAGAGTCGGCTATCGCCGGCATGTGCCCAGTGGGCGACGTTTTTCTGTATCAGACAGGCGACCGCGGTGGTTCTGGGGTCGATGGCCGGATGCTGATCATAGCCGAAGGCGACGATATTTTCGTGCGCTTTATGTAACAGGCGGGTCAGAAAACTGCTTGGGTTGAGGATCGGATGGGGGGTTCGATTGAAGTAGCTTTGGCAGGTATCGATCAGTACCTGGGCCGCCGCCTCGCCGCGTGGATGTCCGCCCATGCCGTCACCCAGGCCCAGCAGTACGGCACTGTTTCCATCGACCCTGATACAGCGGTCCTGGTTGATCTTGCGGTCGCCTATCAAACTGCAGGAGGCAAATTCACCGGGTTGTATGCTCATTCAGCGTCTCTCTGTTTAAAGAGGTTGTCCGTCGACTCAAGCTGTGGCTGACGGTTGTTTGCCGGTCGTCCCCGCTCTTGGGTGAGCGCCTCCAGCATGATGCCGGCATTCTGCGGCCGCAGCAGGGGGTCCACCTCCATTGCCCAATCGATGATATCGAGCAGATAGGCGGGGTACTGTTTCTTGTACAGACTTGCGATTGGTTTCATTGAATCTTTAGCATGCCGTTCGATGGCCGAAGGTGGCGGTTTGCCCTCGATGCAGGAGCGCATGGTGGCGCCTATGGCATACACATCGCTCCAGGGCCCGACATAGCCGGAGGAGTAATACTGTTCGACCGGTGCAAATCCGGGTGTAACCACTTGAGACGACTGCCGACTGCGTGTGGTGGCAAACTGGTGTACGGCGCCAAAGTCGAGCAGCAGGGGGTTGCCGCCTGGACGCAGGTGGATGTTGCTCGGCTTGATATCCAGGTGCAACTGCCCCTCGGAGTGAATCAGGTTCAGTGCGTCAAGCACGGCCGGGAAAACCGTCAGCAGAAAGGTGGTGCTCAATCCGCCATTGCGCTTCTTGACGTAGCTGCCGAGATTTTTGCCGTGCTCGTAGTCCATCACCAGATAGGCCGTATTGTTGGCAAGGAAAAAGGTGCGGACGTTCACAATGTTGGGATGGCGCAGGGTCGCCAGTGCCTTGGCTTCCTGGTAAAACAGCTTGCGTCCGTTGTGAAAGGCGTCGCTCTGTTTTTCACCGCTAACCTGTACCCGCCCGTTCTGGTCGCGTACCGCGATTTTTTTCGGCAGGTACTCCTTGATCACCACATGATCCTGGGTGTCCTCGTCTTCGGCCAGGTAAATCAGGCTGAATCCGCCGCTCCCGATCAGCTTGATGATCGAGTAACAGTCGATGACGGTGCCGGACGGTAGGCTGTCCCTGTTCTGTTCCGTGGGTGAAGAAATAGTCAGCTCCGGATGCACTCTGCTCGAATGCGCATTATGATACACCTAACCACGTCTAGGGCCTTAGCCGCCCGGTTAAGCGGCGGTTACTCAATATCTGCGTTTTACAGATAATACGCAGTACTCTTCCAAGTATAAATAACAGGTGCGCACATGATCTGCAGTATGACCTCATTTTCGAGAAGAGAGAGCCGGGACGAGCTGGGTGAACTGGTCTGCGAGATACGGTCGGTCAACCACCGTTATCTGGAATTGTTTGTACGCTTGCCGGAAGAGTTACGAGCCCTGGAGCCGCTGGTCAGGGAACGGGTGGCCGCCCGGCTTGGGCGTGGCAAGGTTGATTGCCTGTTCCGCTTCGTACCGTCAAAAAGCGCCACCGCCGGCGTGGTGGTAAATGAACGCTTCGCCCAGCAGATTATCGACGCCGCCGGAGAAGTGGGGCGCTTGCTGCATGAGTCGGTACCGCCCCGGGCGATGGATATCCTGCGTTGGCCCGGTGTATTGGAAACGGAAGAGCTGGATTTGACGCCTATCCATAAACGCGCGGCTGAACTGTTGGAAGAGACGCTGGACGGCTTGGTCGAGTCGCGCCAGCGGGAAGGCTCCCGTCTGGCTGAGCTGATACAGCAGCGTTGTGGCGCGATGCGCGAGGAAGTGGCGAAGGTCAAGCAGTTGATGCCGCAGCTGTTGGTCTCCCTGCGTGACCGGCTGCGTGCCCGTCTGGCGGAGTTGACCGCAGAGCTGGACGAAGGGCGTATCGAACAGGAGATGGTACTGCTCACGCAACGGCTGGATGTGGACGAGGAGATGGATCGCTTGCAGACGCATCTGGATGAGGTGGAGGCCGTGCTCGGCAGAGACGAACCGGTGGGGCGTCGTCTCGACTTCCTGATGCAGGAGTTGAATCGGGAAGCCAATACCTTGGGTTCCAAATCCAACGACGTTGAGATGACCCGGGTATCGGTTGAACTGAAGGTGTTGATCGAGCAGATGCGCGAGCAGATCCAGAATATCGAATAGAGTGATGGCGCCCGGTAATACCGAGGTTGCCGAAGAGCAGAAGGAAAAGTGAAAAGAGCATGACTACAGGTACCCTGTTTATAGTGTCCGCCCCCTCCGGGGCCGGAAAGACCAGCCTATTGAAGGCGTTGGTGGAAACCGAAGAGCAGGTGCGGGTTTCCATCTCGCACACCACTCGCCCAAAAAGGCCGGGTGAAACGCCCGGCGTGGATTACCATTTTGTCGATACCGATGCGTTCACCCGGATGATCGAGGCGGGCGCGTTTCTGGAGCATGCCGAAGTGTTTGGTAACTATTACGGGACTTCAGAAGAGGGTATCCGCGAGCAGATAGATCAGGGCAACGATGTGATCCTGGAGATCGATTGGCAGGGCGCACAGCAAGTGCGTCTGCGTATCCCGGACACGGTATCGGTATTCATCCTGCCGCCCACGCCGGAAGCGCTACGGCAGCGCCTGGGCAACCGAGGTCAGGATAGCGAAACCGTGATCCAGCGGCGACTGGGTGAAGCCCGGGAAGAGATGTCTCACTACCCCGAATACGACTACATCGTGGTCAATGACCTGTTCGATCAGGCGCTGGGTGAACTGCGGGCGATTATCACTGCGCAGCGGTTGCGTCAGTCTGTCCAGGCGCAACGTCTGCACGAGCGGTTACAGTCTTTACTGGCGTAGCGCATCGAGGCAAAAGCGCAGGGCCGACTCAATTATCCTGCCGGTAGAGTGCGTGTGTTCCCGAAATAGACGGCACTGTTATCTGGTATGCAGGCGTGCATTGTTATACTATTTAATGTTCCGGTCGTGATGTCCGGAGTGGCGTTATTATTTTTATTCCCAGTAGGCTGCTGTCTGGCTGGGGATTGGACTTCGGAGTGTATTGAACATGGCCCGCGTTACAGTTGAAGATTGCCTTGAGCATGTGGATAACCGTTTTGATCTGGTGCTGTTGGCAACCAAACGGGCACGTCAGTTGAGTAACGGCGTGGCACCCCTGTTGGCTTGGGAAAATGACAAGGCGACGGTAGTGGCCCTGCGTGAGATCGCGGCCGGCTTGGTGGACGACAAGGTGGTGGCCCCCAAGGCCGAGTCAGAAGTGGATATGGGTGCTCTGGAAGAGAACTTCGGCACAGATGATCTAGTGGACGATCGGGCATTTGCCAGATAAGGAATGTGTAACGGAAGCTTCCCAAGAGAAATTTCCAGCCTACCTATCGCCGAGGCTGCGCCTGTCTATGGCGCAGCCGTTAACCGGATCATCCTATGAGCAGTCCGGCCGGCGCCCAGCCCTCAGAATTCGATAATAAGCCGCGCTTTTTAATCAGCGACCTCTGCGCTTATCTGGAGTCTTACCTGAGTGTGGACCAGATACGCGAGGTGTATCGTGCCTATGTCTTCAGTGCCGAGGCACACGAGGGACAGAAGCGCCTGAGTGGCGAACCCTATATCTACCATCCCCTGGCCGTTGCCCGGATCCTGGCCGATATCCGACTCGATTACCGTTGCCTCATGGCGGCCATCATGCACGATGTGCTGGAAGATACGCCGGTCACCAAGGCACAGCTGGAAGAGGAGTTTGGTGAAGAGGTGGCGACCCTGGTGGATGGCGTCAGCAAACTGAACCAGATCAACTTCCCCTCCAAAGCCGAGGCCCAGGCCGCCAGTTTCCGCAAGATGTTACTGGCCATGACCCAGGATATCCGCATCATCCTGATCAAACTGGCTGATCGACTGCACAATATGCGCACCCTGGAGGTGATGCGGCCGGAGAAGTGTCGGCGCATCGCCCGGGAAACCCTGGAAATCTATGCGCCGATCGCCCATCGACTCGGCATCTACCGCCTGCGCACCGAGCTTGAAGAGCTTTGCTTTGCGGCCTATTGGCCAATGCGTTACCGTGCCCTGAAGGAGGCGGTCCGTTCCGCGCGGGGAAACCGCAAAGAGGTGATGGCGAATATCGATGCGGCGTTGGTGGGGCGCCTGGAACAGGAAGGGATCGTCGGGGTGGTGCGGGGCCGGGAGAAGCATCTCTACAGTATCTACACCAAGATGCGGGACAAGAAACTCTCCTTCTCCGAGGTGGTGGATGTCTATGCTTTCCGCATTATTGTCGATCGCCTAGACACCTGTTATCGGGCGCTGGGGGTGGTACACAATCTCTACAAGCCGGTGCCGGGGCGTTTTAAGGACTATATTGCCATCCCCAAGGCAAACGGCTATCAATCCCTGCACACACTGCTGTTCGGCCCCCACGGCCTGCCGATCGAGATACAGATCCGTACGGTAGAGATGGACCGGATGGCGGAATCGGGCATCGCGGCGCACTGGCTCTATAAGTCGAGTGAAAACCAGAGCGGCAAGGCCCATGCCGATGCCTCCAACTGGCTGAAAAACCTGCTGGAGTTGCAGAAGGATGCCGGTGACTCGATGGAGTTCCTGGAACATGTGAAGGTGGACCTGTTCCCGGATGAGGTCTATGTCTTCACCCCGCGCGGAAAGATTATGGTGCTGGCCAAGGGGGCCACGGTGATCGACTTTGCCTATGCGGTGCATTCCGACGTGGGTAACCATACGGTGGCGGCACGGGTCGACCGGCATATGGTGCCGCTACGTACCCGGCTCTATAGTGGTCAGACAGTAGAGATTATTACCTCCGACTCGGCTAACCCCAGTGCCGCCTGGCTCAACTTCGTGGTGACGGGTAAGGCGCGAGCCAATATCCGCGGTTACCTGAAGAATCTGCGTCATCAGGAAGCGGTCACCCTGGGACGGCGGTTGTTGAATAAGGATCTGGCCCAGCACGATCTGACGATTGATCAGATTGATGATTCCCGATTGGCTCCTCTGCTGGAGGACTTCCATCTAGCCAGCAAGGAGGCGCTGCTGGAGGAGATCGGGTTGGGGAACCGAATGCCGTTACTGGTGGCGCGCCGCTTGACCGATTCCGATACTGAATTGCCCAGAGAAGAGATGCCGCCACAGGCCGGTGCCGCCCCGCTGGCGATTACCGGCACCGAAGGGATGGTGGTGCGGTTTGCCAAGTGTTGCCGGCCGCTGCCGGGTGACGAGATCGTGGCCATCTTTAACCCCGGAAAGGGTATCGTGGTGCACCGGAATGAGTGTCGTAATCTCGGCGATTTTCGCAAGAGTGACAGCTGGCTGGATGTCAGCTGGGAGAAAGAGCCGGTGGGCGATTTTACTACCGAGATCAAGGTGGACGTGGGCAACAAGCGCGGTGCGCTGGCGTCGGTGGCCTCGGCCATCTCGGAAATGGGTTCCAATATCAAGAATGTCATTATGGAGGAGCGGGACGGCCTCACCTCCACGCTCCATTTTGTGGTGGCGGTGGACAGCCGTATCCACCTGGCCAATATCATGCGTCGCCTGCGTCAATTGAATACCGTGCTGCGCATCCACCGGGTCGGTTAATTTTAGAGACAGAGAGCGACAGAAATGGAAAAAGAGATTATTCGCACAGACCTGGCGCCGCAGGCGATCGGTACCTATTCCCAGGCTGTCAAAGTGGGGAACACGGTCTATCTCTCCGGACAGATCCCGCTGGTGCCGGAGACCATGGAGATGGTCGACGGGGATATGGAGGCACAAATCCGGCGCGTATTCGAGAATCTGCAGGCGGTGGCCCGGGCTGCCGGCGGTGAACTCCGTGACGTGGTAAAGCTGAACATTTTTCTTACCGATCTAGTGCATTTCCCGTTGGTGAATAGTGTGATGGCGGAGTATTTTTCCCAACCCTACCCCGCGCGGGCGGCGATTGGTGTTGCGCAACTGCCGAAAGACGCGGGGGTGGAGATGGACGCGGTGATGGTGCTGTAGGCGGCGCCATGCCGGGCGTGAAGATTCACTGCGCCGGACGGTAACCGCCCCAGTACGATTCTATTCTCCTTGCACGGTGACCGTGATTTGGCGTCGATGCGGCGCCGTGCGGTGTTCCCATAAGTAGATCCCTTGCCAGGTACCGCGGGCGCAATGACCGGCAGTGACTGGTAGCGTCAAGTCCATGTTGGTCAAGATGGAGCGGATATGGGCCGGCATATCATCCGGTCCCTCCATGCTGTGTTCATAGCTGACGTCTCCATCCGGCACCAGCCTCGCCATGAACTGTTCCAGGTCCCGGCGTACTGCCGGATCGGCATTTTCACACAGGGTCAGCGAGGCGCTGGTATGGTGGCAGAAGACGTGGCATAGGCCGGTACGGATACCCGACGCGACAATAACTTGCTCGACTTCCCGGGTGATGTTGTAGGTGCCACGGCCATGGCACTGGATCTGTAATATCGCCTGATGAATCATCACTTTCCCCGCTGGTGACAGCTTAGCTGTTAACCGCGCCGATCTTTTCCCGCACCGATTCCACCTTTCCCCGCATGCGGTCCCCTTTGCCCTTGCGGATGTCCAGCTTCAGCGAGGAGTAAACCCGATCGCAACCGGCTTGATCCAGGATCCGGTAGGCCGCCTCCACCAGCGACAGCGCCTGTGGCAGGGTATCTGTTTCGACAATGGTACCCATGGGTGTGAGTTGGTAATCGCTGCCGCTGTCGCGGATCATCTGGATTACCTGACTGACATAGGCGCTCACGCTCTCTCCTTTATCGGTAGGGAACATGGCAAATTCCAACAGTACGGACATGGCGTTCTCCGTTGTTTGTTCTCTATAGGTTTTCCATTCGAATTATTCTGGTAATATTATCACGCATTAATTGCGAAGCGGTTTTAGTCGGGCTTGAGGCTAGCGTGGCGAAGGGACGGGCCGCCGGCCATGATTACCATATTCATCGAGAGGGATAGCAGATATGCCAGAGGGTAGGCGCCTGAACAGTCACGGCAAGGTGGCAGGATTGGATGAGCTGCCGGTCACCACCCTCAAGGGCGTGGGGACGCGCAACAGCGAAAAGCTGGCGAAAATCGGCGTCAGGACCGTTCAGGATATCCTCTTTCACCTACCCTTTCGTTACCAGGATCGTACCCGGGTGGTACCTATCGGTTCGCTTCGCCCCGGTGACAGTGTGGTGGTAGAGGGGGAGGTGGAACTGGCCGATATCCGTTTTGGACGTCGCCGCTCGCTGTTGGTCAGGCTGGCTGACGGCAGTGGTGCGCTGACCCTGCGCTTTTTTCATTTTTCCGCTGCCCAGAAGGCGGCATTGAGACGGGGCAGCCGGCTGCGCTGCTATGGCGAAGTGCGGCCGGGACCGGCCAGTTATGAGATGGTTCATCCTGAGTATCAGTCGCTGAGTGAAGGGGAGAGCCCGGCGGTGGAGGAGTGTCTGACGCCGGTTTATCCCACCACCGAGGGGATGCACCAACTCAGTTGGCGAGCCATGGCGGGACGGGCCCTGGCACTGCTGCAGGCCAATCCGGCGGCACTGCCGGAGTGGTTGCCCGAGTCGTTGCTACAACGTTTCCGATTGCCCGATCTGGCTGCTGCCCTCGGTTACCTGCATCGACCGCCGCCGGATGCGCCCCAAGATCGGCTGATAAGCGGCAGTCATCCGGCCCAGCAACGCCTCGCCTTTGAGGAGTTGATGGCCCATCAGCTCAGCCTGCGTGAGACCCGTCTGCGGCAGAAACGGCTGGATGCCCCCGTCCTGCTCGCTCAAGGTAACTTATCCCGACCGTTTTTTGCCCGCTTGGGTTTTACCCTGACCGGCGCCCAGCGGCGGGTATTGCAGGAGATTGCCCAGGATCTGGCGCAGGCCCACCCGATGATGCGTTTGGTTCAGGGGGATGTGGGGTCGGGCAAGACCGTGGTAGCGGCGCTGGCGGCGTTACAGGCGCTGGAAGCGGGCCATCAGGTGGCCCTGATGGCGCCGACCGAACTGTTGGCTGAGCAGCACCTGCGGGTATTCCGGCAGTGGCTGGAGCCTTTGGGATTGGAGGTGGCCTGGCTTACCGGGCGGCACAAGGGCAAGCAGCGGGGACAACTGCTGGAGGATCTGGCCGGCGGCCGGATACGTATCGTCGTGGGCACCCATGCCCTGTTTCAGAGTGATGTCGCTTTCCACGCCCTGGGCCTGGTGATTATCGATGAACAGCACCGCTTCGGCGTACATCAGCGTATGGCGTTGCGTGAGAAAGGGGGTGGCAGTGCCGTGCCGCATCAGTTGATTATGACGGCGACGCCCATTCCCCGCACCCTGGCGATGACCGCCTACGCCGACCTGGACCTGTCGATTATCGATGAATTACCGCCCGGGCGTACGCCGGTGGCAACGGTGGTGATCCCGGACAGCCGTCGCAGTGAAGTGGTGGAGCGGGTGCGTAGTGCCTGTGTGGCAGGGCGCCAGACCTATTGGGTCTGCACCCTGATTGAAGAGTCGGAGGCGCTGCAGTGCCAGGCGGCGGAGGAGGCGACCCGTATGCTTCAGGAGCAGTTGCCGGAGTTGCGTATCGGACTGGTACACGGTCGGCTCAAGGCGGCGGAGAAAGAGGCGGTCATGGCCGCTTTCAAAGCGGCGGAGCTGGATCTGTTGGTGGCGACGACGGTGATTGAGGTCGGGGTTGATGTGCCGAATGCCAGCCTGATGATTATCGAAAATCCGGAGCGTCTGGGGTTGGCTCAACTGCACCAGTTGCGCGGCCGGGTGGGGCGTGGATCGGTGGAGAGTCACTGTGTGCTGATGTATCACCCGCCACTGTCCCAGAATGCCCAGCAACGGCTTGGGGTGATGCGTGAAACCAATGACGGCTTCCTGATTGCTCAGAAAGATCTGGAGCTGAGAGGCCCGGGCGAAGTGCTGGGTACCCGGCAAACCGGCGAAATGCAGTTTCGGATTGCCGATCTGGTCCGCGATCAGCCCTTATTGGATGAGGTACAGGACGCCGCCCAACTGTTGCTGGAACAGTTCCCGGAACGGGTGGCGCCACTGGTGCGGCGCTGGGTGGGAGACAGGCAGCACTACATCAACGCCTGAGGTCGGCGTGATCGGTATTTATAGGGGAAACGGCGGAAAAAATCGGCGATAATGGCAGTTTTGCAGTCATCGGAAGTCGTTCTTGAAGCGTTATTACAGCAGGCGTGAACCCAACTGGACCTCCTGGTGCCGGTATCGGCATCATCAGGTGCTGCCGGGGATCGAACAGTGGTTGCGGGATCGCGGCTCTTTAACGGCCCGCCTGAAGAGCGCTTCTCGGGGCGATTTTCGCGTCAATGTGCTGCGTCAAGAGTGGGCGTGTCCGCTGGATAGCGAGCGCCGGTTACTGGGTATGCGCCGTGGCGGGATCGCTATTTTGCGTGAAGTGGAGCTGCTGTGCGGAGGCGTCCCCTGGGTGTTTGCCCGGACGCTGATTCCGGTGCGCAGTCTGCAGGGGCCGGCCAGGCGTCTGGCGCTGTTGGGTGAGCGTCCGCTGGGAGAGGTGCTGTTTGCCGATCCCTCAATGCGACGTGGCATCACACAAATGGCCCGATTGCTGCCCCGGCATGCACTGTTTGCTGCGGCCACGGTTCACCTGCAACAGGTGGAGGAGATATGGGGGCGGCGGACCCTGTTCCACCTGGCCGGGAAACCGCTATTGGTGAATGAGATATTTTTACCGGATATTCCCACGAGTCAGTCATGAGTCAATCGGAATTTGAAGTCAAAGCCGGCACCTTGCCGCGTACCCGGCAACAGCAGTGGGAGGGTTATATCCGCCTAGTGAGGTTGGACAAGCCGATCGGTATTCTGCTGCTGCTGTGGCCGGCGTTGTGGGCCCTGTGGTTGGCCGGCGCTGGACAACCGCGTTGGGGTGTGGTGTTGATTTTCATCATGGGGGTGGCGCTGATGCGCTCAGCCGGTTGCGCTATCAACGATTATGCCGACCGGCATATCGACGGTCAGGTAAAGCGTACCTGCGGCCGGCCGATCGCCACCGGTGTAGTGTCGCCGCGCGAGGCACTCTGGGTGTTTACCGTTCTCAGTCTGGTCGCTTTTGGCCTGGTGTTGTTGCTGAACCGGGAAACGGTGCTGATGTCGGTTGTGGCGGTAGTGCTGGCTGCGCTCTACCCGTTTATGAAGCGCTATACCCATCTGCCCCAGCTGGTGTTGGGGATGGCCTTCGGTTGGGCGGTGCCGATGGCCTATATGGCCCTGCTGGGAGAAGTCCCGGCCGTTGCCTGGCTACTCTATGTGGCAACCATTCTCTGGGCGTTGATCTACGACACGGAATACGCCATGGTGGATCGGGACGATGATCTGCGTATCGGGGTTAAGTCCACTGCCATCCTGTTTGGCCGACAGGATCGCCTGATCATCGGACTGCTGCAGTTGTTGATGTTGCTGCTGTTGGTGTGGATCGGGTGGCAACAGGCATTGGGTCTTGCCTACTATCTGGGCCTGGGTGTGGCGGCGACACTGTTTGTGCGGCAACAGCGCTTGATCAGGGCGCGTGAACCGGCGGCCTGTTTTACCGCGTTCCTGAACAATAACTGCGTCGGTATGGCGATCTTTTTTGGACTGCTGGTCGATTACCTGCTGGCGTAATGGCCAGACAAGGAAGAAGGGGGACGGGTGAGCGTCATCCAGGATCTATACCATATTTTTGATAAAGAGTACGCCAGACATCTCGCCAGCCGTGCGACAAAAAACGGTCTGGTGCTGGAGCTGCGGCGCAATCTCGCTTATCTGCGTGAAGGGTTGGCGGAACAGTTACCGGCGGCGGTGATTCTCGCCGGCCTGGAAGAGGCGCAGTTCAATAACGCCAGTCAAGCCGGCGCCCACTTCAACGCGATCCAGAAGAAGAGCCTAGCCCGCCACACCTATGGAGGCGTGCGCGAGTTTGACAAATATCGTGGTTGGTCGACCGAGCAGTTGATCAATAAGGCTTATGAGCGCATTGCTACGCTAAAAAAACTCACGCAGAGCGCCGATGGACTGGACCTGTCCGCCCGTCTGCAATACCTGTTCAAATTTCTCATGGTGTTGATGGCCCATATCGATGGGGTAAAGCTGAAGCTTAAGTCGGGAAACCGCACCTAACCCGGTTTGGGTGTAGCGCTGAGTGACGTCGATATGCCGGAAGCCGGTCCCGGTTGCAGAACCGGGACCGGTGCTAGGGTTTAGACAGTGCCTGCTTTGCGCTCTTTCCATTTTGCCGCTTGCTCATCCCAGTCGTCGGTGCGCACATAGGGATTGGTGCGGGGTTGGGAGATCATCTCCGGTTCGATTTCCAGGCCAAGGCCCTCCAGGAAGTTGATCAAGCCGATTCGCTCGATCATTTCACCGGTCCGCTCGTGTTCCAGGGCATTTTCGGCGAAGAAGTCGAGAATGCTGGTGCTCAGCTCCTCCAGCCACTCGAAGTCTTCGTCGGTTTCCAGCTTATGGAACGGCACCACCACCGTGCCCATCAGGTCGCCGATCTTCAGGGTACGCTTGCCACCCACCAGGATGCTGACCCCTTTGTCGTCACCCGGTGAAAGTGCCTTGGTCATGACATTGATACAGTGCATACAGCGCACGCAGTTGTGGTTATCCACCGCCAGGGTATCATCATCGTTTAGCGACAATGCCTGGGTCGGGCAACGGGTAATCACGTTGTCGATCACATACTTGCGTCCCTTCTTGGCCACGAAGGCTTGCACTTCGGGCTGATCGACCTTCATATCATCGCGCCAGGTACCGATCATGGCGACGTCGGCCCGCTGGATCGAATTCATGCAATCGTTGGCGCAGCCGGAGGCCTTGAACTTCAGTTTGTAGGGCAGGGCCGGACGGTGCATGTCATCCAGGTTGGCGTTGACGCAGGTACGCATGGCGCGTGCCTCGTCATAGCAGGATTGCTCGCAACGCGCCGCGCCCACACAGGACATGCCGGTACGCACTGCCGGGCCGGCGCCACCCAGGTCGAAGCCCGCTTTGTTGATCTCGTCAAACGCTTTCTGCACGTTTTCCGTGGTGCAGCCCTGAAACATGATGTCGCCGGACTGACCGTGGAAGGCGATCAGGCCGGAGCCGTATTTTTCCCAGATGTCGCACAGGTGGCGGATGGTCTTGGTGTCGTAGTGCATGCCCGGGGGCGGGATCACACGCAGGGTGTGAAATTCAGCCGCGGCGGGGAACAGCGGTTTGTTGTTTTCATCTTTCAGTTCGGTAAAACGCGGAATAATACCGCCACCGTAGCCAATCACGCCGACGGTGCCGCCTTTCCAGTAGCCCTTGCGGGTCTCATATGAGGTTTCCAACTGGCCCAACAGGTCGACCATCATGTCGCTGTTCTGTGCCAGACGCTTCAGACCGGTCACAAAGCTCGGCCAGGGCCCTCCCTCCAGCTGATCCAGCATGGGGGTATCGTGCATTGGTTTTGTCATACTGCTCCTCCCGGAATTACCCGTCGCGTCATATCTTGAATAGACCGTTCGGGACTGCTTTTAGAGTGTGACCCACCTATGTTTGGGGGCTTGTGCTGCCTATCAGGTAGCTTGCAGATGATGATAGATCAAAGTAATACCAAGTAAACCACTGGGTAATTGGGGTATGGAGGGGTGGGCGCCGTCACAACGCTCCCGGCCAGCCGCCGCTGGAAACGGCTAAAGCGGCTTGATGCGATTCGTTTTACTCACCGCATCCTACGATTTTGGGTGGACCGTGGGCCTCGCGGATTCGGGCCAAACAGGCGGGACCTAGGGTGCCGGTGAGCTTGCGAACCGCACCAACCCCGCCAATCGGGCAACCACGCGGCGTGCCCGTACTCCAATCCCCGGACAAAAAAAAGCCCGGCGGGGGGCCGGGCGAAAATCTCTCTATGCACTGTTCAGAGAGAGGAGGATCTCTGCCCGGGTGTTGTGGTCAACCCCCGGGACTTGCGGTATCCGCGAGGCGGCGGATACCCGGTATATTACGGTTTCAGGGCCTCTTCAGCCGCTGCGGTAACTTTGCTGTTGAACGTGTCGATACCGTTTTCCAGCCAGCTGCGATACTCGCTACCGGCCTGGGTGGCCAGGTTGACGGCGTCGCGGCCTTTGTTGGCCAGTTTTTCGCTGAGCGTCTTGCTCAAAGCGATCTGGCTGTTGAACAGCTCCTTCGGATCGCTGGACTGGCCGCTGATGGACAACTGCTCAATGCCGGCGTCGACAAAGATGCTGAAGGCGTCCATCTGCCGTTCAACCATTTGCTCCCAGGTGCGCAGATTGATTTCCGCCAAAGAACGGATATTTTCATAACCGTTAATACCGAATTCTTTGATCAGTTCCAGGTTTGCCTTTGGGTCTTTCATTGCGCTCTCCGGTATTTGTGCGTTGCAACAATATTGCAATGCAGCATAAAAGGTCGTCGGTGCGATGTCAATAGGGCTCCGAAAAAAAAATTGTGCGACGCACAATTCGTATCGGATTTGCCGCTCTAAAGCAGGGGGGGCTCCGTGGCGGAGAGAGTGGGTAGAGTGACTATTGCAGGTATCGGAGGGGGATTATTCTTCTTTCTTTCGGTTGCCGGCACTGGCTAGCCCGGCGGCTTTGAAGAAGTTTTTCTGCATGTCGGCCCACATGCGCATATTCTGTTCAGCCATATTGGTAATGGCCTTCACCGGGTCGCTGCCGACCGTGTTGTTGAGTTGTTCCTGTTGCTGTACGAACATGGAGAGGCTCTCTTCCAGATAGCGGGCCAGGATGCCCTGCACCGTGCCGCCATAAAAACGGATAATCTGGGACAGCATCTTGGCGCTGAACAGCGGCTCGCCGCCTGATTCTTCGTCCAGCATGATCTGAAGCAGGATGGAACGGGTCAGATCTTCGTTGGTATTGGTATCAACAACCTGGAAATCCATTCCTTTCATGACCAACTCGCGGATATCACTCAGCGTGATATAGCGACTGAGTTCCGTATCGTAGAGGCGACGATTGGGGTACTTTTTTATAATTCTGGTGTTAGACATGAAGCCGGATCCTCGATATGAAATTCCATCTGCACCCACAGTTTACCCGGGAATATTGGCAAAGGGAAAACTCTTTGGTCTATATGTCGGATCGAAATGATTTTACGTCGCTTTTTTATCGCTGCCGTTGCCGCCGGTTAGAAAGGAAAAGGATAAAAAACGGGACTGACCGGTCTGTTCCGGATCAGTCCCGTCTGGGAGGATTGCGGTTAGTCGCGCTCGACGGCCAGCGCTACACCCATACCACCACCAATACAGAGCGTTGCCAGCCCCTTCTTGGCGTCGCGTTTTTCCATCTCGTGGAGCAGGGAGACTAGAATACGGGCACCGGATGCGCCGATCGGATGGCCCAGCGCGATGGCACCGCCGTTAACGTTGATCTTTTCCATATCCCAGCCCAACTCCTTGTTGACCGACATAGCCTGGGCGGCAAAGGCTTCATTCGCTTCCACCAGATCCAGGTCGCTGACGGACCACCCGGCTTTCTCCAGGCACTTGGTCGAGGCGGGAATCGGACCGGTGCCCATGATGGCGGGATCGACGCCGCTGGCGGCGAATGCCTTGATGCGGGCCATCGGGGTCAAACCCAGTTCCAGCGCCTTGCTCTCTTTCATAACGATAACGGCGGCGGCGCCGTCGTTCAGACCGGAGGCGTTACCGGCCGTAACCGTACCTTCGCGGTTGAAGGCCGGGCGCAGTTTGCCCAGGGTTTCTGCCGTGGTGCCGTGACGCGGGAATTCGTCCTCGCTGAAGATGACCGGATCGCCCTTGCGCTGGGGGATCTCTACCGGAATGATTTCATCTTGAAAACGGTTGGTTTTTTGCGCAGCTTCCGCTTTTTGCTGGGAGGCGGCGGCAAACTGGTCCTGCTCTTCGCGGCTGAATTCAAATTTGCTGGCGATATTCTCTGCGGTAACGCCCATATGGTATTGGTTGAAGGCATCCCAGAGCCCGTCGACAATCATACTGTCTTTCAGTTTCCAGTCGCCCATCGTCTGACCCTTGCGGGAGCCCGGGACCACATGCGGGGAGAGGCTCATATTCTCCTGGCCGCCGGCGATGACGATTTCGGCATCGTCGCAGGCTACCGCTTGCATCGCCAGATGGACGGCTTTCAGTCCGCTGCCACACACCTTGTTGATGGTCATGGCGGGGACCTCTTGCGGCAGACCGGCACCCAGGGTGGCCTGGCGGGCGGGATTTTGGCCGCAGCCAGCAGTCAATACTTGGCCCAGTATGACTTCGCTGATCTGCTCAGGGGCGAGTTTGGTGCGTTCCAGGAGGCCGGCAATGACCTTGGCGCCCAGCTCACTGGCGGGGATTCCGGCGAGGGATCCGGTGAAACTGCCGATGGCGGTTCTGCCTGCCGCGACGATTACAATATTATCACTCATACGCATTACCTTTTGCTGTCATGGGCAGGGGGACCGCGAAATCCAGGTACTGCCAGCACCCCCCCTTTCTGTTTTGCGCCGGATGGCGCCCGGTGTTTCCATTGCTACTGAAAAGATCAGTGTAAAGCAAATTGCTGCAGCGCACCATACCGCTTTGCATGCTAGTATGCAACGGTCTGATAGTAGCAAGGTTGGCAACCGATGGGGGAACAAGGCTTCTTGAACGATGATTGGTTGGAGGCTCAGCGCAAGTACTGGGCTGACTGGTCGGCGCGTGTCGGACAGGTTGACGCGGCGTCGGGAGCCAGCGACAACCCGTGGGAGCAGGCCCTCACTCAGTGGTGGCAGACGCTGGCACCCGCCACCACGCCGATGATACAGGAACTGCTGGAGAAGATGCTGGCCCAGAGCCGGCAACTGTTCCAGTTGGCGGAGCAGTTCGTCGAAACGCAGCAACAAACGGGCGGCAATCAGGATTGGCAGGCGGTGATTCAGCAGACGTTCGGCGATTTGCGGGGTATCATCGCCGGCATCACCGGTACCATGAACCCACTGTCGGACGAGATGCTCGCGGAGGCGACCGCCGACAGTTCCCGAGACTATCTAGAAAGGCTCTTCGCGTTGCCGGGGCTGGGTCTGGGACACCGTAGCCAGGCACAGCAGCGCGAGATGATTGTCCGTTTACTCCGTTACCAGCAGGCCCGCCAGGCTTATGAGCTGTTTTTTATCGATCTGGGTAACCGCTCCATTGAGCGGTTGCAGGCTGAGATCGCCAAACTGGAGGGGGAAGAACGAACGATCGATTCGGCCAGGGAGTTGTACGATCTCTGGGTATCGGTTTGCGAAGGGGTGTATGCGGAACAGGCGATGACCCCTGAATATGTCAAACTCTATGGTGAATTGATCAATAGCCAGATGGCGGTCAAACAGCAGATGCGCGACATGCTGGATGAAACTTTTACCGCCCTCGGTATGCCCACTACCCGTGCCATACGCGCACTGGAACAGCGTGCACATGATGACCGCCAGGCTATCAAAGCGCTACGTGCGGAGCTGGCGACCCTACGACAGGCGCCCGAGGTAAAGCGTGCTCCCCGCCGTCGCAAGAAGACGGTTGCAACGGGCAAATAGCATGGCACCCATAGAGTTAAAACCGGAAAAACTGATCGAAGAGGTAGTGGATTACAGCCGCAAACTGCAGTCCGGTGTCGAGCGACTCTGTGCGGCCGATACCGTGACCGCCGGCGTATCCCCCCGTGAAGCGATCTATCGGGAAGACAAGCTGACCCTCTACCATTATCTGCCCGATGCGTCCGCCACTCCGTCATCCGATGCGGTGCCGCTGCTGATCGTCTACGCGCTGGTCAATCGGCCCTATATGGCCGATCTTCAGGCGGACCGGTCAACCATCAAAAACCTGCTGGCCACCGGTCAACCGGTTTATCTGATCGACTGGGGTTATCCGGACAGTGCGGACCGGTTCGTGACCCTGGACGACTATATCAACGGTTATCTGGATCGCTGCGTCGATCGGTTGCGGGAGCGGCATGGGGTCGAGCAGATCAATCTGTTGGGTATCTGTCAGGGCGGGGCGATGAGCCTCTGTTATACCGCCCTACACCAACCGAAGGTCCGTAATCTGGTGACCATGGTGACGCCGGTCGATTTTCACACCCCGGATAATATGCTTAGCGCCTGGGTACAGCATCTGGATGTGGATCTATTGGTGGATGTGCAGGGCAATATTCCGGGCGATTTCCTCAATTGGACTTTTTTGGCGCTCAAGCCCTTCGTCCTGGCCGGGCAAAAGTATGTCCATCTGGTGGATATTCTGGATGAGGCCGAGCGGGTGGATAATTTTCTGCGCATGGAGAAGTGGATCTTCGATAGCCCCGACCAGGCAGGCGAGACCTTCCGTCAGTTCATCAAGCAGTTTTATCAACAGAATGGGTTGATCAAAGGGACGGTTATCCTAGGGGATCAGCGGGTGAATCTGAACAAGATCACCTGTCCGCTGTTTAATATCTACGGTGAGCAGGATCACCTGGTTCCCCCCGCAGCGTCCCGGGCGTTGCAGGGGCGCACCGGCAGTAAAGATTATACCGAGCTGGCGTTTCCCGGTGGTCATATCGGGATCTACGTCAGTGGCAAAGCCCAGGCGTTGATTCCTTCGACCATCGGTCAGTGGCTGGATGCGCGCTGATCCGGGTAGTGTGTGTTAGGTCGTTTAGGTACTGGAGTAGGCATCAGTGGGCAAGGGGCCTGTTTAGCGCACCCGATCGGATAATAGTGGGGTACGGCGTCCGTGCCTTACCGATACAAAGTCAGAGCATCTTGCGTAGTTCGTACTCCAGAATCCCCTCGGCGCCGGCGGCCTTGAGGCGCGGGATCAGGTCGCGCACCTCACCGCTGTTGACCACGGTCTCCACCGCCAGCCACTCCTGATCGTACAGATGGCTGACGGTGGGCGCATGCAGGCTGGGTAGGATGCCGACCACCAGCTCCAGTTGATCGGCCGGTACGTTCATCTTCAGCGCCACTTTCTGGCGCGCCGTCAGCGCCGCGCGCAGCAGGGTCGCGATCTGCTCGATCTTTTCCCGCTTCCAGGGATCCTGCATCGCTTGCTTGTTGGCGATCAAGCGGGTTTCGGTATGCAGAATGTCACAGACGATGCGCAGTCCGTGGGCCTTGATGGTGCTGCCGGTTTCGGTGATCTCCACCACCGCATCCACCAACCCCTCTACCACCTTCGCCTCGGTGGCGCCCCAGGAGAACTCGACATGGGCGTCGATACCCTGCTCTGCCAGGTAGCGTTTGGTAAAGGAGACCAGTTCGGTGGAGATCTTTTTCCCCTGCAGATCCGCAATGGATTGAATCGGTGAATCCTTGGGTACCACCAAAACCCAGCGGCAGGGCTGGTCGGAGCTCTTGGAATAGACCAGCTCGCAGATCTCCTCCACTTGGTCTTCCGATTCGGTTTCGAGAATCCAGTCGTGTCCGGTCAATCCCAGATCGAGGGTGCCGTTGGCGACGTAGGGTGCCATCTCCTGAGAGCGTACCAGGGCACAACTGATATCGGCATCGTTAATGGAGGGGAAGTAGTTGCGCGACCGGGGGGTAATATTCCAACCGGCTTGTTTGAACAATGAGAGGGTGGCGCTCTCCAGACTGCCTTTGGGGATACCGAGCTTCAGTTGTGACATAGGACTCTTTCTTGGTCAGGGGTGAAAACTGCGGGGGATGATTTTACCCGGTTAACGGGGTGAAGATCCATTCGGCCGGCGGTTCCTGTAGCGGGAGCGCCTGCGGGGACTGGGATGAGGGGCTGGATACGGCCGTAAATGAACGAAAATGGCCGCCAAATACGGCTTATCTCAGCAGCGCACCGCCCCTGACTCGGGGGCGTTTTGGTCAACGCTGGCCGCCGGGTCTCTGGATCGTTCATTCGGGGCCGCTGGTTTTTATCGAATGTGCGGCCTTGAACGCCCGCTTAGTTAACTGTTTTGTCGCAGGTATTGGTAAATCTGGTCTTTCAAAAGCGCCCGGGTCTTTTTCATCTCTTCCATGTCGAAATCATCGATCGGTTGGTTGAGCTCTTCCAGGTTGCGGATTTCGCTGTCCAGCGTGTCGTGTTCTTCCATCAGGCTGGCGAACTGGGGATCTTTGTCGTGAAGGGTATTGATGGTCTCCTCCAGATTGGGAAATTCGTGGAGGATGTCATGGGTTTCTCCAAGCATGGCACGGTTCCTTCTATCAGTGGTTGACTAGGTACGGTGGTGTCACTGAATCGGGGCACACAACCCCAATTATAGGGAACAGTTTCGACCTGAACATGATGCAAGGCAATTGATCGGGCCGGGTGTTGGCGCCGCTTGTTGCGACGGCTCAAGGTGTGCGTGCCACCGCCCAGACATCCACCCGCGCGACACCGCGCTGTTTCAGGCATTTCGCCAGCTCATTTACCGTGCTACCGGTGGTGACCACATCGTCCACCAGGGCGACATGGTTGACCGCCGGTGTGCGGGTGACCTGGAAGGCGCCGCGGATATTCCGTTTGCGCTGGTGCTTTTTCAATTCGTGTTGCGGAGGGGTCGGCTGGATCCGGCGGCAGCTTTGGTGATCGAGCGCTAAACCCAATTGCCGGGCGAGCGGTTTGGCCAACTCCAGGGCTTGGTTGTAACCGCGCTGGCGTAATCGCTGCGGATGAAGCGGCACCGGGATCAGCAGGTCGGGCATCTCCGCCCGCTGTCGCAGGTGATCGGCCAGCAGTCGGCTAAGCAGCCGCCCCTGAGCCAGCTGACCGGAAAATTTAAATCGGCCGATAAGCTGGTCAATCGGCGCCGCATAAAGATAGGGGATGAAGCTGCGGTCAACTGCCGGGGGGTGCGCCAGGCAATGCCCGCAGGTGGCTTCGTCAGCGAGGGTAAGAGGCAGGCCGCAGCACCGGCAACTGTGTCGGTTATGTGGCAAATCCGCCTGGCAGTCGGGGCAGATAGCGTCCTGTGCCGGTGTGTCGCAGAGTAGGCAGGGGGCGGGATAGAGAAGGGTTAGTATATTATTTATACAGTTGTAAACCATAAAAATTCATTTTGGTTGACGAGCAATCCTGCTCCGGTATCATAGCGGGCTGGCGAGGTATCCCCACTCATTTTGTGCATTATCCACCTTTCCTGTCACCATCAACAGAGTCAGAGGCCCTCCTGAGTATGAACCAATCCGTAGTGCGACACGACTGGAGCCTGGATGAGATCGCATCCTTGCTTAATCTCCCGTTCAACGACCTGATGTTTCAGGCCCAGACGGTTCATCGTCAGCGTTTCGACCCGAATAAGGTACAGGTCAGTACTCTGTTGAGTGTCAAGACCGGTGCCTGTTCCGAGGATTGCGGTTACTGCTCGCAAAGCGCCAAGCACGCCACCGATCTGGAGAAAGAGAAGCTGTTACCGCTGGATGAGGTGAAGCGTGCCGCCCAGGAAGCCAAGGAGAAAGGGGCGACCCGCTTCTGCATGGGCGCCGCCTGGCGCAACCCCACTGACAAGAACCTGCAGCGGGTGGTGGAGATGATCCGTGCGGTGCACGACATGGGCATGGAGACCTGCGTCACCCTGGGAATGTTGACCGAGAGTCAGGCCCAGAGCCTGAAAGAGGCGGGGCTCGACTATTACAATCACAATCTGGACACCTCGCCGGAGTTCTACGGCAATGTGGTGACCACCCGTACCTACCAGGATCGGCTGGATACTCTGGCGCGGGTACGCGACCTGGGGATCAATGTCTGTAGCGGCGGCATCCTCGGCATGGGCGAGTCACGCCGCGACCGCGCCTCCATGCTGCGCGAACTGGCCAACCTGCCGAAACACCCGGAGTCGGTGCCCATCAACATGCTGGTACAGGTGGAGGGTACCCCCCTGTACGGTACCGCCGCGCTGGATCCGTTTGAGTTTATCCGCACTATTGCCGTGACCCGCATTCTGATGCCGGAATCCTATGTGCGCCTGTCGGCCGGCCGTACTGAAATGAGCGATGAGATGCAGGCCCTCTGTTTCATGGCCGGCGCCAACTCCATGTTCTACGGGGAGCGCCTGTTAACCACCGACAATCCCGATGCCGATGCCGACCGACAACTGTTTGATCGCCTTGGGCTGCACTTCGAGGAGACCCGCGAACTGCAGGCGACCGAGAAGGAGTGCGACAGCAAGCGCAAGGTTCGTTTGGCGGCTGAATTCTCCTGAACACGGCTGTGTCCGGCTGCCCGGCACCGGCTATCGCAAAGACCATATTGATGAGATCACTGGAACCGGAACTGGAGCGGCGTCGAGCCGCACACCTCTACCGCAGGCGGCGTGTGCTGGGCGGCGCCCAGTCCCCCCTGCTGCAGGTGGATGGCAAACCCCTGCTCAGTTTCTGCAGTAACGACTACCTGGGTCTGGCCAATCACCCCCAGGTGATCCAGGCCCTGCAGCGTGGTGCGGAACGCTACGGCGCCGGGAGTGGCTCGGCCCACCTGGTTTCCGGACATAGTGCCGCCCATCACGCGCTGGAAGAGGAGTTGGCCGCCTTTACCGGCCGACCCCGTGCGCTGCTTTACTCCACCGGCTACATGGCCAACCAGGGGGTGATTACCGCCCTCATGGGGCGTGGCGATACGGTCTTTGAGGATCGGCTTAACCATGCCTCGCTTATCGATGGCGGCCTGCTTAGCCGGGCCGATCTGAAACGCTATCCGCATAATAATATAGCCGCCCTGGCCGACCAGATGACGCGCCGCCTTGACGGTGAAGCGCTGGTGGCGGTGGATGGGGTGTTCAGCATGGACGGCGACCTGGCGCCGCTACCGGAGTTGGCCCGGCTGTGCCAGGCACAGGACGCCTGGTTGATGGTGGACGATGCCCACGGCATCGGCGTATTGGGGCGTGACGGCCGTGGCAGCGTCGACCATTTCGGCCTCGACCCGCAGGCGGTGCCGATCCTGATGGGTACGCTGGGCAAGGCGTTCGGCACATTCGGTGCCTTTGTCGCCGGTTCCGAGGCCTTGATCGAAACCCTGATCCAGCAGTCGCGCAGCTATATCTATACCACCGCCCTGCCGCCGGCTGTGGCGGAAGCCACCCGTGCCAGCCTACGGCTGGTGCAGGAAGAGTCGTGGCGGCGGGAACATCTGCAGCAGTTGATCGCCCGCTTTCGAGCCGGTGCCAGCCAGTTGGGCCTGGAACTGATGCCGTCAGAGACGCCCATCCAGCCGATCCTGGCCGGCAGTGCGGAGCGGGCAGTCGGCTGGAGTCAGGCACTGGAGAGCGAAGGGATGCTGGTGACCGCGATCCGCCCGCCGACCGTACCGACCGGTAGTGCGCGCCTGCGGGTCACGCTCTCCGCCAGCCACAGCTTTGAGCAACTGGATCGGCTACTGGATGCGCTTGGACGGCTGGACCGGGAGGAGGCGGTTTGAAACTCTCTGTCGAGACAACCGGTAACGGCCCCGATCTGGTGCTGCTGCACGGGTGGGGGATGAATGGGGCGGTCTGGTCGCCGGTGCTGGATTCCCTCTCCCGGGATTTTCGGATCAGCGTGATCGAGTTGCCGGGCCACGGGCTGAGCGGCTATGACCCGAACTGGACGGATCTGGATAGCTGGGTGGAGGCTTGCCTGCGGGCCGCTCCGGCCAAGGCGACCTGGATCGGCTGGTCCCTCGGTGGCCAATTGGCCCAGCGGGCCGCGCTGATGGCGCCGGACAGGATTGAAGGATTGGTGTTGGTAACCGCCAGTCCTCGATTTGTGGCTGGGGAGGGTTGGCCCCATGCCATGGCGTTGAATACCCTGATGCAGTTTGCCCGGGCGCTCAGTCGGGATCATCACCAGACGCTGGAACGTTTTCTCTCGTTGCAGGTGCAGGGGGATGAGGCGGCCCGTGAGACCTTGCGCCTGTTGCGCCAGGATATCGCGCTGCGCCCCGAAGCCGACCCGCTGGCGCTGGAACAGGGGTTGGAGCTGCTGCGCACGGTGGATTTGCGGCCCGGTCTCGGGGATATCCGTTGTCCCACGCTGTGGCTCTTCGGCGAACGCGACACCCTGGTGCCGGCCGATGTCTGTGACGAACTGGAGCGGTTGATGCCGGCCGCGGAAATCCTGATCCTGCAGGGCTGCGCCCACGCACCGTTTTTATCTCACCCGCGGCCCTGTCTGCGGGCCTTAAAACACTTCCTTGGATCGGACCATGCCTGATCGACAGCACACGATTGATAAACAACAGGCGCGCCTCGCTTTCTCCCGGGCGGCACCCCGGTACGACCAGGTGGCGGTACTGCAGCGGGAGATCGGCCAGCGCATGCTGGATCGGTTGGAACTGGTGCGGTTACAACCCGAGGTGATCCTGGATATCGGCGCCGGCACCGGGGTGGCCACCGCCGCCCTGGCCGATCGCTATCGTAAATCCCGGGTGCTGGCGCTCGATTTTGCCTTCCCCATGCTGTTGCAGACGCGCAAGCGGGGCAACTGGCTGCGCAAGCCGCGCTGTATCTGCGGTGATCTGGAGCAGCTGCCGTTGGCGGATCAGAGTGTCGATCTGATCTACTCAAACGCCGCTATCCAGTGGAGCAATGATCTGGATAGCGCCTTTGGCGAATTCCGCCGCGTCCTGCGCCCAGGCGGTCTGCTGATGTTTACAACCTTCGGTCCGGACACGTTGAAGGAGCTGCGTGCCGCCTGGGCGGCGGTCGACAGCGGCTCCCATGTCAGCACCTTTATCGATATGCATGATGTGGGCGATGCGCTGCTACGCGCCGGCTTGGCGGACCCGGTGATGGATGTGGACCGCATGACCCTGACCTATGAGCGGGTCACCGGCCTGATGCGGGACCTGAAAATTCTCGGTGCGCACAATGTGAACAGTGACCGGCAACGCGGACTGACCGGCAAGGGGCGACTACAGGCGATGCAGGAGGCTTACGAAACGTTTCGGCGTGACCGTAAGCTTCCAGCCAGTTATGAAGTGGTGTACGGCCATGCCTGGGCACCGGAGGCGGGTTACCGTTCCAATGCGCCCTCCGTTTCCATCGATCGGATTGGCCTCGATCTCAACCGCGCCGGCCGCGGCGCCTGAAACACCATGCCCCAGGGATATTTCATTACCGGTACCGATACCGATAGCGGCAAGACGGTTGTCACCCTGGGCTTGATGCAGCGCCTGCAATCCCAGGGTTACCGCGTGGTGGGCATGAAGCCGGTAGCGGCCGGTGCCGACCAGACACCGGATGGGTGGCGCAACCAGGACGCCTTGCAGTTGCAGGCCCAGGCATCACGACCCGTGGACTACCATCTGCTCAACCCCTACTGCTTCGAACCGCCGATCGCCCCGCACCGGGCGGCCGAACTCGCGGGCCGGGTAATCGATTTCACCGAGATCAAGCGCTGCTTCGATCAGTTGGCGGGCACGAGTGACCGGATACTGGTCGAAGGGGCCGGTGGTTGGCGGGTGCCGCTGGGTCCAAATCAAAGTATGGCTGACTTGGCGTGCGCGCTGGATCTGCCGGTTATCCTGGTGGTGGGTTTGCGGCTGGGCTGTATTAATCATGCGTTGTTGAGTGTCGACTCGATCCGTGCTTCCGGCGCCAGACTGGCCGGTTGGATCGGCAACCAGATCGATCCGGCAATGCAGCAGCGTGAGGCCAATATCGATACTTTGAACGCGTGGCTCGATCTGCCCTGTCTGGGTATCGTCCCCTGGTTGAGCTCTCCCACCCCGACAACCGTTTCCCGCTACCTAACATCATCCCCAAATGAGGGAGGTTTGCGCTGAGAACGATCGCGCCTTTGGTCCCTCAATATTCATGCCCGTGGCTAGAGGGATTGCAGGACCCGAATAATTTCCTCTGGCTCCATCCGTTGTGTGTAATCGGCGTTCACAAACCCATAGGCGATTTGCCCATCCTGTCGGATGACATAGGTCGCCGGTAAAGGTAATTCAAAGCGATCATCCCCGTTGTAGGCCGGCAGGTCGACACCAAAGCCGGCATAGATGGTGCGGAGTGATTCCGGCAGCGAAAACACCAACCCGAACTGACGCGATACCCGATTGCCCACATCGCTAAGGATCTCGAAACCGGGCTCGTGGCGCGCCTCCATCTCGGCTACCTTGTCCGGTACCTCCGGCGCGATGGCGACCAGTGTGGCGCCCAGCTCTTCGATCTGCGGCAGGACCGCCTTTAGGGCGCGCATCTCAAGATTGCAGTAGGGGCACCAGCCTCCGCGGTAAATATTCAGTACTACAGGCCCCCGTTCGAGTAGATCGGTTAATCGGATCTCCCGACCGTGGGCGTCAGGCAGGGTGAAATCCGGTACCGGGTCGCCCTGTTTCAGGGCCCGGTTCTCTATTCCCGATGCCTTCAGGTCCGCCGTGGCCTGGGCCATGATCGCCAGGATCTCCGGTGTGGCCTTGTTGATGGTGCTGCGTTTCTGCTCATCGAGCTGTTGTTGAAGTCCCATGTGCGGCTCCTTTAGAGGTGCTTTGGATATAGATATTGAATGATCGTTCAATAATTGGTATTTGAATGATCACTCAATATCCTGATAAAGTAAAGCCCATGGCACGTCCCCTCGAATTTGATCGCGAAACGGCACTGGAAGAGTCCATGCGGATTTTCTGGCGCTACGGTTACGCCAGTACCTCCATCCAGCGTCTCAGCAAACAGATGTGCCTGCATCCGGGCAGCCTGTATGGCGCCTTCAAGAGTAAACGCCACCTGTTCATTGAGGCCCTGGAACTCTATTTCCAGCGCAGCAGCCAGGCGATCAGGGAGGCGTTGCAAGAGGCCGATAGCCCGCTGGAGGGAATTCGACGGTTCTTTTATCACTTGCTGGATCAAATTGAGGATGAGCGGGCGATCAAAGGTTGCCTGATGATCAATACCGCCACAGAGCTGGCGGAAGAGGCGGGAGATGAGGCATTGGCAAGGCGTCTGGACGAGATGTTTCGCAGTCATGAAAAACAGTTTGAACAGGCATTGATTACCGCCCAGGCCAACGGCGAGTTGGCCAAAGATAAGGATCCGGCGGCACTGGCGCGCTATCTGCTGGTGGGGGTCAGGGGATTGCGTATCTACGGCAAGGCCAGGCCGTCCCGGGCGGAGCTCGAGGGTGTGGTGGACAATCTGCTCGCCGTGTTACGCTGCTGACTGGCCGCTGCAACCATGAACTATCTCGCCCATCTGTTGCTCTCTTCGGAAGACCCGGATGAGCGGCTGGGCAGCCTGATTGCCGATTTTACCCGCGGTCGTCTAGAGACCCTGGCCAAGCACTATTCGCCGGGCGTCATGCGGGGTATCGCCCTGCATCGCCAGGTGGATCGCTTCACCGATGACCATCCTCGAGTGCAAAGGAGCCGGCGACGCATTGCCCAGCCCTACCGGCGCTACAGCGGGATCATGCTGGATATACTGTATGACCATTTTCTCAGTTGTTACTGGGGGGAGTTCAGCCGTTATGACCGGCGCCATTTTATCCAGGATGTATATCGGCTGCTGGAGCAGCGGCGGGACGAGCTGCCGGGCCCGTTGAAGGAGCTGGCGCCGCGTATGCAGCGGGAAGACTGGCTCGGCTCCTATCGGGACCTGGCCGTCATCGAACGGGTCTATCAGCGGATGTCCAGCCGCATGCGGCAACCGAATCATCTGGGTGGGTCGATGGTTGAAGTGCATCGGCACTATTCGGAGTTGACAGAGGATTTTAAGGCATTTTTTCCTGAATTGGTCGGTTTTGTGGCCAGTAAAAGCAGTTGATGAGTGAGTGATGATACCTGACAGAGTCAAAGCAATATTAAAGACCCATGGTTTGACGGCGCTGGAGTTTGAACCCGGCAGCACCCCTACCTCAGAATTGGCGGCGGCACGCATCGGTGTAGCGGTGGGACAGATCGCCAAATCGATGCTGTTCAAAGGCAAGAACGGTAACTTTTACCTGGCCGTGTGTCCGGGCGACCGGCGGGTCTGCAGCAAAAAGATGAAGAGTGAGACCGGTACCAAGGTGCGCATGGCGCGTGGCGAAGAAACCGAGGTGATGACCGGTTTCCGCCCCGGCGGCGTTTGTCCATTTGGCGTCGAAGGGGTGGAGTTGCTGATCGATATCGGGCTGGCCGATTACCCGCTGATCTATCCCGCAGCGGGTAACGATGCTTCGGGGGTACCGGTTACCTTCGATCATCTGAAACAGATTACCGGTGGCCGGGTGGTGGATGTGATGGAAACCTGAGTTAAGCGCGAAAGCGGATTGACAGGGTATTTATGCCCGAGAATGACGGCCAATCTAACACTTTAGTACGGAATTCCTCTTTTTTTGCTGCATATGCAGCACTTTGTGTCGCCCAGAGGTGGCAAAAGGCCGGCGAATCTCCTATTCTTCAAGACCTTTTTTTGTACAACCGAGCACCGCCATGTTCCAAGATAGCCTGACCAATACCAACCTGCTCGCCGAGCGGGTGCTGATCTCTCCCGTGGATCTCAAACGCCATCTGCCGCTGTCAAGCGACGGGGAGCGCCACGTCATCCAGGCGAGGCAGACCATCAAACGGATCCTCAATAAGGAGGATCACCGCTTGCTGGTGGTGACCGGCCCCTGTTCCATCCACGATGTGGAGGCGGCCAAAGAGTACGCATTGCGCCTGAAAAAGCTGCATGATGAATTGGGAGATACCCTGTATATCGTTATGCGGATCTATTTTGAGAAACCCCGCACCACGGTGGGCTGGAAAGGGTTGATCAACGATCCCCGTATGGATGACAGCTTCCACATCGAAGAGGGGCTACACAAGGCGCGCGAGCTGTTGGTGTGGCTGGCGGAACTGGGCTTACCGGTGGCTACCGAGGCACTGGATCCGTTCAATCCCCAATATCTGGGAGACCTGTTCTCCTGGGCGGCGATCGGTGCGCGCACCACCGAATCCCAAACCCATCGCGAGATGGCTTCCGGCCTTTCCATGCCGGTCGGTTTCAAGAACGGCACCGATGGCGGATTGGCGGTGGCCATTAATGCCCTGGAGTCGGTGGCCAACCCCCACAGCTTCCTTGGTATCAATCAGAAGGGGCAGGTGACGGTGATCCAGACCAAGGGTAACGTCTGCGGACATGTGATTCTGCGCGGCGGTAACAGCGGGCCCAATTACGATTCGGTCAATGTGACGCTGTGTGAAGAGGCGCTGCGCAAGGCGGGGCTGCCGGAGAACATCATGATCGACTGCAGCCATGGTAACTCCAGCAAAAAACCGGAGTTGCAGCCGTTGGTGGCGGAAAACGTGGTTAACCAGATTATCGAGGGCAACCGGTCGATCACCGGCCTGATGCTGGAGAGCAACCTGGAGTTCGGCAACCAGTCGATCCCGGCAGATCTGAGCCAGCTCAAATACGGCGTCTCGGTGACGGATGCCTGTATCGACTGGGAGACCAACGAGAAACTGCTGGTGAGCATGGCGGAGAAGCTGAAAGAGGCGCTGCCGGCACGGATTACTGCCTGACCGCCCGCTGAGCAGGTTGTACGAAAAAAAAGGCCGCAAGGAGATTGCGGCCTAAATCCAAAAGGAGGAGTCGGTCAGCGGAGGGACGCTACTTCGATACTGCCTTGGCCATCCCCTGACCTTGGAACCGATTTGACCACAGAATGAAAGCTCGCCGCATTGCGAATTCGCAACGCGGCGTTTTTTTTGTCCAGGGATGGACTTATGCCGCGGAGCACAAGGATGTGCGGGAGCGGCTTTGGGAAGGGATGGACTTATGCCGCGGAGCACAAGGATGTGCGGGAGCGGCGTTGGGAAGGGATGGACTTATGCCGCGGAGCAGAAGGATTGATGTAGGGGCAACCCCCGTTGTTGCTCTGTGTTCCGGGAAGTCGGGGAAACGGGTAGGCACAGAGGCCTACCCCTACTGGCCATGCGGTGGTTGTTTCCAATGACGCGTAGGGGCAACCCCCCGTGGTTGCCCGCTGTTTTCGGGCGTCGGGAAAACGGGCAGGCACAGGGGCCTACCCCTTGTATGTTTAGAGCCAACGAACTGATAGTGTTCTTCACCAGTTGCCGGGGAGGCCGTTTGCCCCTGGAGGCAGTTCCGACTGACCTCGTGCGTAGAGTGGCCCCCCGCCTCATTGCCAATCCCGAAGAGTATCAGGAAGCCAGTCAAGCTGGACTTCGCATCACAAGGTTGGGACAGCATCAAGTGCGAGGTCGGGGAACCGGTGACTATTGTGACCTGAAGCCAGCCGGGAGTGAAAGTCCATGAGTGTATTTGTTGGGGTGGATATTGCCGCGAAAACCTTTGATCTGGTCGTCAGAAAGGCGGGCAAGTCCTCAAAAGTAGAGCCGTTCAATCAGACGCCCCCGGGACACGCCCAAGCCATTAAGCGGCTGAAGGCACTCAAGCCCTCGCTGATCGTCATGGAGGCCACCGGGATCTACTATCTGGACTTGGCCGTGGCGCTGACTGCGGCAGGCCTTCCGGTGTCAGTGATCAATCCGAAAAGCTTCCGCCACTTTGCAGAGTTGAAGCTGACAGGAAGCAAGACCGATGGTATCGATGCGGCGCTGCTGGCAGAGTA